>NZ_JAMYPX010000030.1:0-58163 GCF_040320585.1 Mesorhizobium sp. M0663 | reverse complement strand
TCAGAGATCAGCGCTACCCTTTGGCCGGCCAGCAGCGCCGCGATCAGCTTCGGTCCGGCCTCGCCGGCATTGTGCTCGTGGTAGGCGGTGGTGCGGCGGCGGATGCCGTAGCGGTCGAGCAGCACGCGGCTGACACGTGTGTCCTCGCAAGCGACGATATCGGCGGCGGCGAGCGTTTCCAGCGCGCGCAGCGTGATGTCGGCGAGATTGCCGATAGGCGTCGCCACCAGGTAGAGCGCCGGCTCGAGCGGCCGGGCGGCGATTTCGGTCTGCCCGACCACATAACTGCGTTTGGCCGATTCGCCGGTCACCTGCACAACTCCGTTCGACCCTGTTTGGCACGGCTCACGCTTGGTTGCAAAAGCCTGGGTTGCAAAGGCCCTGGTTCCAAAAGGGATGCCGACGTGAACCGGCCGCCATGCCTTCGCCACAGTAGGGAACGAAACCGTTGCCGGCGAATTTTACCCCTGATCTCGGGAGGAGCAGGATGAACAGCCTGACGATACAGGACGTTTTCGAACCCTACTATGCCGGCCGCAAACGCTTCGCCGCGCCATGCGACAAGAGCCTGCCTGCCGAAGCCGCAGATGGCAGAGCCAAGAAGCCGCTTGCACGCCAGCGATCGGCAGAGAGCAAGCCCGCAAACGAAACCGACCGCACGATGGAGCACTGACCGGACGATGCCCAATCGCTTCGACATTTTCATCACCCGCCTCGAAACAAAAAGCGCCCGCGATGGCGCAGCGTCACATTCCACAGACGACCAGCACCATGCCTCACGCGACAAAAGCGAGATCAAGCCGGCCCGTTCCGGAGAGACCAGCGAAAAAGATCGCGCCAAACACCGCCACAAGCGCGAGGCTTGACCCCGCAAACCTTAGCGATCGGTCGAGACAGTTCTCGAAGCGCGGTTGCGAATGCTCCGCGATGTATCATTCAACCCAGATACTTCGAGACACGCGCCTCCAGCAGGCCCACCAGAGCCGGGTCCATGAATGCATAGTCGTCGGGAATATCGAGGCAGATTACTCGAGCCTTTTTCAGGCTTGTCTTGAATTTCTGCTGCAGTTTGGCGCGGTGCGTTTTTTCCATCACGAAGATGATGTCGGCCCAGGCGACGAGTTCATGCGTCAACGGTATGTCGGCATCGTGATTAGTGCCGGCCGAAGCGACCTCGATGTCCCGCCGCTTGGAAAACACCTGCTCCGCCGTCGGGCTGCGCAAGCGATTCTGGCTGCAGATGAAGAGAACGTTCTTCAACGTGCTATCTGGCCAAATCCGCCACGACCGCATCGAGCACGATCATGCCGGCCGGCGTGGCGCGCAGGCGGGCATTGCCGATCGGCGCCACCAGGCCTTCGTCCTGCAGCACCGACAGCCGTGCCGTCGACAGGCCGCGCCCTGAAAATGCCTCGTAGCGGGAAAGGTCGATGCCTTCCGCCAGCCTCAGCCCCATCAGCAGGAACTCGTCGGCCTCTTCCGACCGCGTCAGGACCTCGCCGCCGGTAACGCCATGACCCTTGGCCTCGACCAGATTGGCCCAGGTCTCCGGCATTTTCTCGGCGATCGTCACCACGCGGCGGCCATTTTCGACGAACCGGCCATGCGCGCCGGGACCGACGCCGACATATTCGCCATAACGCCAATAGGTGAGATTGTGCCGGCTTTCGGCGCCGGGCCTGGCGTGGTTGGAAATCTCGTAGGCCGGCAGTCCGCGCGCGGTGGTGATCTCCTGTGTCAACGCGTAGAGATCGGCGGCAAGCTCATTGTCTGGAATGATGAATTTCCTTGCCGCATGCAGTGCATGGAACGGCGTGCCTTCCTCGATGGTCAGCTGATAGAGCGACAGATGGTCTGCGGCGTGGCCGATCGCCTGCTCGAGCTCCGTCTGCCACGCTTTAAGCGTCTGGCCCGGCCGCGCGTAGATCAGGTCGAACGACAGCCGTGGGAATATCTCGCGCGCCAGGCCGATCGCATGCAGGGCCTCATCGACATTGTGCAAACGGCCGAGGAAGCGCAGATCCTTGTCGTGCAGCGCCTGCACGCCAAGCGATACCCGGTTGACGCCGGCCGCGCGATAGCCGCGAAAGCGCTCGGCCTCGACCGAGGAAGGATTGGCCTCCAGCGTCACCTCGATGCCATCAGGCACCGTCCAGTTCTTCGCCACTGCATCCAGCACCGCCGCCACGGTCTGCGGCTTCATCAGCGATGGCGTGCCGCCGCCAAGAAAGATGCTGGTCACCTCGCGCGGTCCGGTGCGGCCGCGCATCGTCGCCAGCTCGGTCTCGAAGGCGCGGGCAAAACGCTCCTGGTCGACCGGCTGGTGGCGGACATGGCTGTTGAAGTCGCAATACGGGCATTTGGCCGCGCAGAACGGCCAGTGGACGTAGACGCCGAAACCAGGCCTGCGGTCGAGCAGCATGGTCATACGCCGGCCAATCGGGCTTGCGCGAATTTCTGGAAGGCGCGGGCACGGTGCGACAATGTGGTTGGCTGGCCGGGCTTCCAGCCATGCTTTTCCTTCGCGCTCATCTCGCCGAAGGTCTTTTCGAACCCGTTGGGCAAGAACACCGGATCGTAGCCGAAGCCGAGCTCGCCGCGCGGTGGCCATACCAGCGTGCCCTCGACCTCACCGCGAAAATATTCCGCCTGGCCATCGGGAAAGGCCAGGCAGATGACCGCGACAAAGCGGCCCTTGCGCTGGGCAGGCGTGATCGCGCCAACTTCTTGCAAGGCCACTTCCGTGCGCTGCATGGCCATGCCGAAGTCGCGGGAGCCGTCCGGCGTCTCAGCCCAGTTGGCGGTGTAGACGCCGGGTGCGCCGTCGAGCGCATCGACACACAGGCCGGAATCGTCCGACAGCGCCGGCAGTCCAGTGGCCTTGGCGGCGGCCAAGGCTTTTATGAGGGCGTTCTGCTCGAAAGTGGTGCCGGTCTCGTCCGGCTCCGGCAAGCCGTATTCCTTTGCGGACTTCGCTTCTATGCCGAATGGCGCCATCAGATCGGCGAATTCCCGCAATTTACCGGCATTATGGCTGGCGACGACGATCTTATGCCCGTCAAGCGAATGGACAGTTGGCGAATGCATCAGATGCCCCAGATTCTTGGCTCGGCGAATTCGATCGAATTGCCCGACGGGTCGCGAATATAGATCGAGCGGCCGCCCTGCGGCCATTCGAACTCGCTTTCGATGGCAATTTTCTTCGCCTCAAGATGCGCTTTCCAGCGTGGGATTTCATCCGCGCTTGCGGCGAAGCAAAGATGGCCCTGGCCGACCGCGCCATGCGGCGGTACTTTGAGCTTGGCGTCGGCCGGCGGCGGCACTTTGGTCGCCTCGGCATTGAACATAAGCAGCACGCTGTCGCCGCAGCGGAAGAAGAGATGCCTGCCATCGACCTTGCCGAGCAGATCGAGCCCGAGCACGCCCGAATAGAACCGTTCCGCGGCAGCAAGGTCCGTCACGTAGAGTGCTGATTCCAGGATTGCAGAAGGGGTCACAGGATCGCCAATCTCATCAATATTGACCGCAGCTAAGCCACCGCCATTTGCTGCAAGCTGACCAGGCGCTGAATACCTTTCTTGGCGAGCCCCATCAGCGCCGCGAACTGCTCTTCCGAGAACGGCTCGCCCTCGGCCGTGCCTTGGATCTCGACGATGCCGCCCTTGCCGGTCATGACGAAATTGGCGTCGGTGCCGGCCGAGGAATCCTCGATATAGTCGAGGTCGATGACCGGCTGGCCATCATGGATGCCGCAGGAGATCGCCGCAACGTGATCCTTCAGCACCTTGCCCAGGCTCGCCATCTGGCGGGTTTCCATCCAGCGCAGGCAGTCGTAGAGCGCCACCCAGCCGCCGGTGATCGAAGCGGTGCGCGTGCCGCCGTCGGCCTGGATCACGTCGCAGTCGACGGTGATCTGCTGCTCGCCGAGCGCCTGCAGATCGACCACGGCGCGCAGGGAGCGGCCGATCAGCCGCTGGATTTCCAGCGTGCGGCCGCCTTGTTTGCCGGCCGAAGCCTCGCGGCGCATGCGCTCGCCGGTCGAACGCGGCAGCATGCCGTATTCCGCCGTCACCCAGCCCTTGCCGGAGTTGCGCATCCAGCCCGGCACCTTTTCCTCCAGGCTGGCCGTACACAGCACATGCGTGTCGCCGAACTTCACCAGGCACGAGCCTTCCGCATGCTTGGAGACGCCGCGCTCGAAGGAGATGGGGCGCATTTCGTCGAATTGGCGTTTGGAAGGGCGCATTCAGGCTTCTTTCTTTCTTCGGAATCTTGGCCGGGGAATCTTGGCCGGCTTGTAGCCGCACGGGGCGTGAGGCGCAAAGGAAAATGGACCGGTTGCGCCGACACCGCGGAAGTCTATATCTTCGGGGCGGAGGTTTTTGGCTCGAAATGACAAAGGCAGTCGATCCCGGTTTGCAGTCGCACGTGCTCCCGTCGCACGCGCTGCAATCGCCCGCGCTTCAATCGCTCGACATGCGTTCGCGCGACATCTTCCGGCGCATCGTCGATTCCTATTTGAGGGATGGCGAGCCGGTCGGTTCGCGCAGCCTGTCGCGCATCCTGCCGTCGTCGCTGTCGCCGGCCACCATCCGCAACGTGATGAGCGACCTTGAGCATCTCGGCCTGATCTATGCGCCGCACATTTCGGCTGGCCGGCTGCCGACCCAGGCAGGCCTGCGCTTCTTCGTCGATGCTTTCATGGAACTTGGTGACCTCTCCGACGAGGAGCGCCGCACCATCGAGGCCCAGGTGCGCGCCTCCGGCTCGGGCGCGACGCTGGAGCATATGCTGACCGAGGCCAGCCAGATGCTGTCCGGCATGTCGCGCGGCGCCGGCCTCGTGCTCGCCGCCAAGAATGAGGTGGCGCTTAAGCACATCGAATTCATCCAGCTAGAGCCGACCAAGGCGCTGGCCGTGCTGGTCTCGCAGAGCGGCGACGTCGAAAATCGCGTCATCGATCTGCCCGCCGGCATCACCATCTCGCAATTGCACGAAGCCTCCAACTTCCTCAACGCCCATATCCGCGGTCGCACCCTGGCCGAGGCGCGGGTCGAGATCGCCCGCATCAAGGAAGAGACCAGGGCAGCCCTCGACACGCTGTCGCAGGATCTGGTCGAGAAGGGCCTGGCGGTCTGGGCAGGCGCTGAAAGCGGCGTGCCTGGGCGGCTTATCGTGCGCGGCCGCGCCAATCTCCTGGAAAACGTCACTGCCCAGGCCGACATAGAATTGCTGCGGCATCTGTTTGAGGATCTGGAGACGCAGGATGGGCTGATCCAGCTTCTCGACCTCGCCGAGGCAGGCCCAGGCGTGCGCATATTCATCGGTTCGGAAAACAAGCTGTTTTCGCTGTCTGGCTCCTCGCTGGTGGTGGCACCCTATCGCGACAAGGACGCGCGCGTCGTCGGTGCGCTCGGCGTCATCGGGCCGACGCGGCTGAATTATGCGCGCATAGTACCGATGGTCGACTATACCGCGCAGCTGATTTCGCGCATGCTGAGCTAGGAGCCGCCGCGGGCCTGCCGCAAGGAGGAGAAAAGAATGGCGCTGGAATCGTTCAAGGCCCAGATCAGTCTGCTGCTCGAAGAAATGATCAACCAGCCAGAGGATCAGCACGAGGTGCAAGAGCAGTTGCGCGAGAAGCTGCAAGAGATGCGGGCGATGGGTTTGCCGCTGCCGGCCGATCTGGTCGCGCTGGAAAAGCGCCTCGACGACGACTTTTACGCCTCGGGCAACTGAACGGGTTCGGCTTCAAATCCTCGTGTGCTGGACGGCCGCTTGGAACGATCAATACTTGATGCCGTTTGCCCTGTTCGAGGCGAATCCCGGAGGACGTTGATGATCCGATCTGGCGGCTTTGCGGCCGTTGCCGCTGCCCTCCTTGTTGCGACACCGGCAGCCGCCCAGCAGGCGGACCAGAATGTGCTCAAAGGCGAAGTCGCGTTTGGCGATTGGCACGCCGACAGGCCTGGCGTCCGACGCCTGATTGGGCCGCGAGACATGCCGGCAGCCGACCCCGCCCAATCCGCTTCGAACGGCGCCGGCGTGGCGGAACGGCCCGAAAGCGCCAAGCCAGAATTGCCGTCGGGCTTTTCGGCTGAAATGATCGCATCCGGCATCGTCAATCCACGTGTCGTGCGCGTCGCTCCGAATGGCGACCTGTTTGTTGCCAACAGCCATGCCGACCAAATACGCGTCTATCGTCTCGCCGAGGGCAGCGCCAAGCCCATCGAGAAAGCGATCTTCGCCAAGGGGCTCAATTATCCCTACGGCATCGCCTTCTATCCGCCAGGAGACAAACCGCAATGGGTTTATGTCGCCAACAGCGACAGCATCGTCCGCTTCCCCTATCGCGATGGCGACCTGAAGACATCCGGCAAACCAGAAACCATTGTCGCCCAAATCCCGTCGGGTGGTCACACGACCCGCGACATCGCCTTCTCGCAGGACGGCAAAACGCTTTATTTGTCGGTTGGCTCCGCCTCGAACGTCGCCGAGGATATAGGCAAGGAGCCGGATAGCGGCCTCGACGCCTGGACCAAATCAAAGCCGCTCGGGGCGGCCTGGGGCTCCGAGGACGGCCGTGCCGATGTGCTCGCCTTTGACCCGGATGGGAAAAATCCCCGAACTGTCGCCACCGGCCTGCGCAACTGTACGGGCATGACCGTGCAGCCCGCCACCGGCGCATTGTGGTGCGTCGTCAATGAGCGCGACGAACTCGGCGACAATGTGCCGTTCGAATTTGCAACAGCGGTCAAGCACGGCGGATTCTATGGTTGGCCTTGGTACTACATTGGCAATAACGAGGATCCGCGCCATCAGGGCGAGCGGCCAGACCTCGCCGGCAAGGCCACTGTCCCCGATGTATTGATGCAGGCGCATTCGGCGCCGATGAATATAGCCTTCTACGACGGCAAGAACTTCCCGGCGGATTATCAGGGTGACGCCTTCGTCGCCATGCATGGTTCGTGGAACCGTGGCGCCAGGACCGGCTACAAGGTGGTGAGACTCAAATTCAGGGATGGCAAGCCGACCGGCGAATATGAGGACTTCATGACCGGCTTCGTCATCTCGAACGACGCCGTCTGGGGCCGCCCGGTCGGTGTCGCGATGGCCAAGGACGGCTCGCTGATCGTCACCGAGGACGGTAATGGCACCATCTGGCGCGTTACCTACGAAGACGGCCGCTCCTGAACGGCGGTGTCGCCTGCTGCGCTGGCGCAATCGAATCCGGGCCGAGGGAATTCACCCAACTTCAACATTGTGCGACAAGCGCGAATCATGACACTCACCGGGTTTCTCGCCTATAGTGCCGCCCTCGGCATCGCCGCAGCCATCCCCGGCCCCGGCGTCACCGCGCTCGTTGCGCGTGCGCTGGGTTCCGGCTTCCGCTCGTCGCTGGCCATGTCGTTCGGGCTGATGCTCGGCGACCTGACCTATCTCACTGCCGTGGTGCTCGGCCTGGCTTTCGTCGCACAAACTTTCGGCATGGTCTTCCTGGCCATCAAATGGCTGGGCGTCGCCTACCTCGCCTTTCTTGGCTGGCGTTTCTGGACGAGCGGCATCACGCCGGAGACGGTGGAGGTGAAGAAAGGCAAGGGCGGCTTGGCATCCAGCTTTATAGCCGGCCTTGCCGTCACGCTCGGCAATCCGAAGACGATGATCTTCTATCTTGCCATCACCCCGACCATCGTCGATCTGAAGACGATCACGCTGGCCGATTACGGCATCCTCGTCGCGCTCACCATCGTCGTCCTGCTCGTGGTGCTGGTGCCCTATCTGGCGCTGGCGGCCAAGGCGCGCTGGTTCCTGAAGTCGCCGCGGGCGCTGAGGGTACTCAACCGCACCGCCGCGGGCTTCATGGTCGGTGCGGCGGCGGCAATTGCCGCCCGCCAATAGATCTCCTTCGCCAATCCGCCCAAGGATTGCCACGCCTTGCAAGGGCGGGGGTACTCAGCACGAACTTCACTCGGATATTTTTCGATCGACAGCCTATCTTGCGCGGCGGATGGCTCTATCCTAGGCCCCGCCCGACTCTTGCCGCTTGACCTCTGGGAGGAAATCAATGAACAAGCCCGCCACCCCCGCACACGTGCCCGGCCGCGGCCGCATCTACAATTCGATCACCGAGACGATCGGCGACACGCCGCTGGTGCGGCTTGATAAATTCGCCAGGGAGAAGGGTGTCGTCGCCAATCTGCTGGCCAAGCTCGAATTCTTCAACCCGATCGCCTCGGTCAAGGACCGCATCGGCGTGTCGATGATCGAGGCATTGGAGGCTTCGGGCAGGATTACGCCCGGCAAGACCACCCTGATCGAGCCGACCTCGGGCAATACCGGCATCGCGCTCGCCTTTGCCGCCGCTGCCAAGGGCTACAAGCTGATCCTGACCATGCCGGAAACCATGTCCGTCGAACGCCGCAAGATGCTGGCTCTGCTCGGTGCCGAACTGGTGCTGACCGAAGGGCCGAAAGGCATGAAGGGCGCCATCGCCAAGGCGGACGAGCTGGCGGCAACGCTGCCCGACGCTGTCATTCCGCAGCAATTCGAAAACCCGGCCAATCCGGAAATCCATCGCCGCACCACGGCCGAGGAAATCTGGAACGACACCCATGGCGAAGTCGATATCTTCGTTGCCGGCATCGGGACCGGCGGCACCATCACCGGCGTCGGCCAGGTGCTGAAGAAGCGTAAGCCCTCGGTGCATGTCGTCGCCGTCGAACCGGAAGCCTCGCCGGTGCTGTCGGGCGGCCAGCCAGGCCCGCACAAGATCCAGGGCATTGGCGCCGGCTTCGCGCCAAAAATCCTCGACACGACGATCTATGACGAGATCGTCAAGGTCTCGAACGAGGATTCGGTTGCCAATGCACGGCTCGTCGCTCGGCTCGAAGGTGTGCCGGTCGGCATCTCGTCGGGTGCCGCCCTGCAAGCGGCGATCGTCGTCGGCTCGCGGGCCGAGAACAAGGGCAAGAACCTCGTCGTCGTCATCCCCTCTTTCGCCGAGCGCTATCTCTCGACGATCCTGTTCGAGGGATTGGGCGCTTAGACACGAGCGTTTTTGACCGGTCAGTAGCGATCCTTCGCGATGCCCTCCGACATCAAATACTCTGTATCACGCGTCGGCGTGGACCGCTGAAAAACCACCTGTGGCGGGCGTCGTTCGCTTGAGCGGCGGGTCCCTTCCGTATCAAATCGTCGCTGCCCGGCAGGTGGAGGACTTCATGTACAAGCTCTATACGCGTGCCAATACCGGCGGCTTTGTCATCGAGGCGGCGCTCGCTTTGGCGGGCGTGCCTTTCGACCAGATCGACGTTCCGAAGGGCCGACCCGACCAGGCCTTTTTAGATATCAGCCCCTTGAACCAGGTGCCGGTCCTGATCTTGCCGGACGGACGCTCGATGACCGAATCGGCGGCGATCTGCATCCTGCTGGCCGAGCGCCACCCGGAAGCAGGACTGGCGCCCGCAGCAAGTTCGGCTGACCGTGCCGACTTCCTGCGCTGGATGTTTTTCATGTCCTCCGTCATCTATTCGGCTGACCTGCGGTTCTTCTACGCTCATCGCTACACGACCGATCCCCGCGGCGTGGACGCTGTCAAACGGGCGGCGGTCTCGGAAATGGATCGCAGCTTCGCCATTCTCGATGCCGCCCTCGCAGGCCATGACTGGCTGGCCGGCGACCGGCTCTCGCTGGCCGACATCTATCTCGTCATGTTGGTGGCCTGGCATCCGGAGGTCGCGAAGGTTCCAACCGCTTGGCCGAATATCGAACGCCTGTGGGCCAATTTGCGGGAACATCGAGTGATAAAGAGGCTAAATGCTTCCCACGACATGTGGCCGGCCTAAGCACTCCGCCTTGTCTCAGTGTCTTTCCGCGTGGCCGAGCCATGCCCGTCGTTCCTGCAGGAACCGGCGCACGGCCGGATCGCGTTCGAGGCCGATAGCCCGGTCATAGGCCTCGCTCGCTTGCGGAACTTTGCCGAGTCTGGCCAGCAGGCCCGCGCGGGCGGCCCAGTAAGGTTGATAGTCATACAGCCGCTTGTCGCCGCTGAGTTGATCAAGCGCGCCCAATCCTGCTGAAGCACCTTCGGCCTCGGCAATCGCCACCGCACGGTTGATCGACACCACCGGCGAGCCGGCAATCACCGACAGCGCGTCGTAGAGCTCCTTGATCGCGACCCAGTCGGTACAACCGGTCAGCCGCCGTGTCGTATGGGCGGATTGCACGGCGGCCTCGAGCTGGTAGCGGCCGACAACACCCTCGGCGGCCGCGCGCCCGAGCAGCGCCTCCGCTTCATCGATCAGGGTGTCGTCCCACAATGCAAGATCCTGCTCGGCCAGCGGCACATAGTCACCCGCCGCATTGCGCCGGGCTGCACGCCGCGCCTCGGCGAACAGCATCAGCGCCAGCAGGCCGAGTGCTTCCGGCTCATCCGGCATCAGCGAGGCGATCAGACGGCCGAGCCAGATGCCTTCGGTCGCGAGATTGCGGCGCCGCGTTTCGGTGCCGGCCGGGTCGGACCAACCTTCGGCAAACGCCGCGTAGATCGCTTCCAGAACGGTGCCCAGCCGCTCGCCGAGCTCGGCCCGCTCCGGCACGCGGAACGGAATGCCTGTCTCGCGAATTCGCGTCTTGGCGCGCACCAGCCGCTGGCTCATCGTGGCTGGCGAGACAAGAAAAGCCGAGGCGATGGTCGCTGCGTCGAAGCCCAGGACCGTCTGCAGGATCAGCGGTGCTCGCACGCCGGCCTCAATCGCGGGATGGGCGCAGGCAAACATGAGCCTGAGCCGCTCGTCCGGCAGGTCTTCCTCGGCCATGCGCGCCTCCATCTCCTCGGCGATCAGTCTCAGGTGGTCGCGGCCCGCCTCGCGTGTCAGCCGCCGTCTGACCGCGTCGACGCGGCGCTTGCGTGCCACCGCCAGCAGCCAGGCTTCCGGCTTGTCGGGCACGCCCGCCTGTGGCCAACGCTCGAGCGCCGCTGCAAAGGCATCGGCCAATGCGTCCTCGGCAGCGGCCACGTCGCGCGTGCGTGCGGCGAGATAGGCGACCAGCTTGCCGTAGCTTTGCCGGGCGGCCGCTTCCGCCGCCGCCCGCGCAGTATCGGGCAATTCCGGCATCACATGGTGAGTTCCCAGATCGGCCGCACCTCTACCGTGCCGGTGCTGGCGCCCGGGCAGCGCGCCGCCCAGGCAATGGCGGCGTCGACGTCCTCCGCTTCGATCATATAGAAGCCGGCAAGCTGCTCCTTGGTGTCGGCATAGGGGCCGTCGAGCACGTTGGTCTTGCCATTGGCCATCCGCACCGAGGTAGCGGATTGCGTCGGCTTCAGCCGGTCGCCGGCGAGCCAGGCGCCGGATTTCTTCAACGCTTCGGTGTAGGCGACGTACGCGCTCGACATCTGTGTCACCGCATCTGCTGGCGCGGCTGCCATCCCCGCTTCGTTTCCATAGATCAAAAGCATGTATCGCATGGTCTTCTCCCGTTTCTCGAAGGCCGCATCGTTGCGAGCCGGACTTATGTCGCGCGGCCCTGCCGGATTTCGACAAGCGCTGGAAAAATCTTTCTGCCGCGATGCGACCTCGCGCAAGCGCCAACGTGTTGCGGCACTGCTTAGCCGTTCGTCTAATCGCTGCTATTGCGGGTTGGCATTTCCCGCCCGCTGTCTAAACTCGCTTCGCTTCGTGCCGCCGAGGAGGGCACGGCGGCGAATTTTCAGGGAGGAAATCGCATGCTCAATTTCAGGACGAAATTTGTTGCAGCCGGCGTGCTGGCGCTGTCCCTTGGCCTTGGCGCGGTATCGGTCAAGGCACAGGAATTCATCAACGTGCTGACCGGCGGCACGTCCGGCGTCTACTATCCGCTCGGCGTCGCGCTGTCGGAAATCTACGGCAAGGGCATCGAAGGCGCGCGCACCCAGGTGCAGGCGACGAAAGCGTCGGTCGAAAACCTCAACCTGCTGCAGCAGGGCAAGGGCGAGATCGCCTTTGCGCTCGGCGATTCCGTCAAGCTGGCCGCCGAAGGCAATACCGAAGCAGGCTTCCCAGGCAAGCTCGACAAGCTGCGCGGCATTGCCGCCATCTATCCCAATTACATCCAGATCGTCGCCAGCAAGGAATCCGGCATCAAGACGCTCGCCGATCTCAAGGGCAAGAGCCTTTCGGTCGGCGCGCCGGCCTCAGGCACCGAGCTCAACGCCCGCACGATATTTGCCGCTGCCGGGCTGAAATACGAAGACCTCGGGCGGATCGAATATCTGCCCTTCGCCGAATCGGTGGAGCTGATCAAGAACCGCCAGCTCGACGCCACGCTGCAGTCGGCTGGCCTTGGGGTCGCGTCGATCCGTGACCTCGCCACCTCAGTGCCGGTAAACATCGTTGCCGTGCCGGCGGAGGACGTCGCCAAGATCGGCTCGCCCTATCTTTCCGTGGTCATCCCCAAGGGCACCTACGAGGGCCAGACCGAGGATGTTGCGACCGCCGCCGTCGGCAATTTCCTGATCACCAGCGCCGATGTCTCCGACGAGACCGCCTATCAGATGACGAAACTGCTGTTCGAGCATCTCGATCAGCTCACCGCTGCCCACGCCGCCGCCAAGGCGATCGACCCGGCCAAGGCGCTCGACGGCATGCCGGTGCCGCTGCATCCAGGCGCCGAGAGGTATTACAAGGAAAAGGGATTGGTGAAGTAAGGAGCCATCCCTCCCCCTTGAGGAGAAGGTGAACAGCTGCCGAAGGCGAATGGACGGGTAGGGTCGGTTGAGGTCGCGCACTGCCGCACCGACCCCACCCGCCTCGCTTCGCTCGGCACCCTCCCCTCGAGGAGGGGACCGCCCCGCCAGGAACCCCGCTAATGACCGTAACCCCGACCGCTCTTTCCCCCACAGCGGAAGCTCCTGTCGAAGGATTGCCGCCTGGCTTCGGCGAAGGCATCGCCGGCAAGGCGGCTTTTTTTATCGCCATCGCCTTCTCCATCTTCCAAATCTACATCGCCGTCTATGGCAGCCTGCCGAGCCAGGTTATACGCGCCATGCATGTCGGCTTCCTGCTGCTGCTCGGCTTTGTCCTAATCGCCAATCTGCGCGCCAAAAGCGTCCCGGCGAAAGCAGTGTTCTGGACGCTCGGCCTGCTTGGTTTCGCCACCGGTCTGTACAATTGGGTGTTCTATGCCGACCTCATCCGCCGCTCCGGCTTTCTCACCACGCCTGACCTGATCGTCGGCGCGGTGCTGGTCGTGCTGGTCTTCGAGGCGGCGCGGCGGTTAATGGGGCTGCCGCTCGCCGTCATTGCCTTCATCTTTCTCGCCTACGCATTTGCCGGCAATCATCTGCCGCCGCCGTTCATCCATCGCGGCTATGATTTCGCCCAGCTCGTCGACACCTTCGCCTATGGCACCGAAGGCATCTACGGCACGCCGATCTATGTCTCGGCCGCCTACATCTTCATCTTCGTCGTTTTCGCCGCCTTTCTTGAGCGCGCCGGCATGATCGCGCTGTTCAACGATTTTGCGCTTGGCCTGGTCGGCTCATGGCGCGGCGGCCCGGCGCAAGTCTGCGTGCTGTCCTCGGCGCTGATGGGCACCATTTCCGGCTCCGGCGTCGCCAATGTGGTGGCCAGCGGCCAGTTCACCATCCCGCTGATGAAGCGCTTCGGTTTCCGCTCGGCTTTCGCCGGCGCCGTCGAGGCGACCTCGTCGATGGGCGGCCAGATCATGCCGCCGGTGATGGGAGCGGTTGCCTTTATCATGGCCGAGACCCTGAACATCCCCTATGCCGCGGTGGTCAAGGCGGCGATCATTCCGGCGCTGCTCTATTTCGGCGCCTGTTTCTGGCAGGTGCACCTGGAAGCCGGCAAGGCCGGCCTGCACGGCATGGCCAAGGCCGACCTGCCCAATCCGTGGGATGCGGTCAGACAACATTGGCCGCTGGTACTGCCTCTCGCAGCACTGATCTACCTGCTGTTTGCCGGCTACACACCGGTGTTCGCCGGCACCATGGGCCTGGCGTTGACCATTGTGCTTATCCTCGGCACGCCGCTGGCAGCATCGATCGGGCCGCTCGCCTTCCGCATCGTCTTCTGGCTGGCGCTCGGGCTTGCCGCGGCTTCCTTCATGAAATTCGGCGTCAACATCCTCAGCCTGGTCATCGCCGTGCTGGTCGCCGCCTGCCTCACCTTCAAGGGCGGGCGCGAGACGCTGCGCATATGCGTGGATTCCCTTGCCGAAGGAGCAAAGAACGCGCTGCCGGTCGGCATTGCCTGCGCCATTGTCGGCATCGTCATCGGCACGTTGACGCTTACCGGCATCGCCTCGACCTTCATCGGCTGGATCATCTCCATCGGCGAGAACAATCTGTTCCTGTCGCTGTTGCTGACCATGCTCACCTGCCTGGTGCTCGGCATGGGTATCCCGACCATCCCTAACTACATCATCACCTCGTCGTTGGCCGGGCCGGCATTGCTCTCGCTCGGCGTGCCGCTGGTGGTCAGCCACATGTTCGTCTTCTATTTCGGCATCATGGCCGACCTCACTCCGCCGGTGGCGCTGGCCGCCTTCGCCGCCGCGCCAATGGCCAAGGAGAGCGGCCTCAAGATCGGCATCCAGGCCACCAAGCTTGCCGTCGCCGGCTTCGTCGTGCCGTTCATGGCGGTCTACACCCCGGCGCTGATGTTGCAGGACCCCGGCCCGATCGCCGCCCAGTTCGGCTATCCCGTCGAGGTCGTCTATATCGTTGCCAAGGCCTGCATGGGCATCGTCCTGTGGGGCGCCGCGGCTGTCGGGTTCCTCGCCCGGCGCATGGCCTGGTGGGAACGTCTCGTCGCCTTCGCCGCCGGCGTGCTGCTGGTTGCCGCGCTGCCGCTCACCGACGAGGCGGGCTGGGCGCTGTCCCTTGCCTGGATCGGCTGGCACTGCTGGCGCGCGCGGCAGGCTTCGCTGGCTAATTCAGCATGAGCCTCTGCATCGTCGCGGCCGGCAAGACGGTGACGCTCGCGGTCGCTGCCTTCACGCTCTCCTGGGTGCATTCGGTGGAGAAGACCCAGTGGCAGGAAGACTGGAAGGTGCTGCCGTCCGGCCTGCAGCTGGTCGAGGCCCGCATCAAGGGATCGGGCGCCGGGATGGAGCCGCCGCAAGGCTCGGTGCTGAGAAACGGCTGGTGGGTCTATGCGCCCAAGGTCGGGCCACAGCGGCGCCTCGCGCTCGCCGCCTCGGGCGCCACGGGTCAGGGCTGGACGCTGTGCACGGCGCAGGACTGTCGCGAACTGGCCAAGCTGGCAGGCGGCACGATCTCGCTGGAGCCGTGCGGGCCGGAGGGCTCCAGCCAGCCGCGGTAGCGGGCGATCATGCCGGCAAGCGGATGCGAGATCTCGACATGGAAGCGGAAGCGGCCATTTCACCGTTTCGTAGGAAGTCGAGCGTGGACCGAGCCACATCGGAAGCGGCAGGCCAAAAAAACTCCAGCGGCGCAAGACCAGCGCCAGCCGGCCGTCTTCGGCAACCAGCGCCATCGCGAAGGTCAGCGGGCCGAAGCGTTCGCACAGCAAGCGCTGCGATCGACCCCGGCCTGCGGACTGTAGGCTCGAAAGACTGTGCTTGCCGAATGTCCGGGTCCAGGTCTCGCCGTCCTTGTCGGTGTCGAAGCGGACATGAACCGGGATGTCCTCGCTTGCCCCGGGGAAGCCGACCGTCCAGGCCATTAGCCGGCCAAGAACATTGCGCCCGCGTTCGACGCGCGCGCGGCCTGCGGCCGTGATCGTACGGTCATGCATTGACCGAATTGCCTCGGGAAGGCCTTGCCAGGCGGCACCGAGCAGCTCGGCATAAAGCGGCTTGTCCTCGTCCGCCGCCCCGTTCCTGAAGCCGGTGTAGATTGTCCGCCCGGCGAACAGGGCTTCATAATCCCGGAGCTCCAAATCGCGCACCCCCGCCCGTGCGCCCGGCGCGGGCTGATGTCCGGCCAGCGCTTTGCGGGCCAGTGCTTCGACCGCCATCGACGGGATCAGCGGCCCGTCATTGCCCTCGGCCAAGAGATGCCACGAGCGCTTGACGATGGCGCCCGCCCGGTCCGATCCCTCCACCTCGACGAACATGCCGCCGCGATGCTCGCCCCAGCGCAGCCGGTTCGTTGCCTGATGCATCAGCGGCGCCAGTGGCGAAAGCGAACCGATCAATCCGGCGCGCACCAGCCAGGCGAGGCCGATCAGGGCGCGGTGCAGCACCTCGGGTACCGGCCCGGCTCCCATCCAGATGGTCCTCGCCTCCGGCCAAAGCGCGGCCAAGGCGCGCAGGTCCGGAACGTCGACCAGAGAAAACAGCGCGTTTCGAAGCGGCAGCCGGCCCGGCGGCGCGATAGTGTAGCGCAGCTGCTCGGTAAACGGACGGCCTTGTTCGGGACGGCCATTGCGAACAAGCCGCACCGGCCGACCGGCATAACCGGCGATAGCCCGGATGACGTTCGCGCCGACGCCGGCAAAGGGCGAAGGCGCGATGCCGCCGCGAATGCCGTCGACCCGCGTCAGGTCCGAAGACAGGCGACGCACCACCGCCGCCGTCAGCACCGGAAAGCTCGAGACGCCGGACAGCACGAAGACGCCGGCGTTTCGCGCCGCCTCGTCGAACGCAGAGACACCGGCGACGAAATCCGAGCCGTCGGCTAGATCGAGATAGTTGATGCGCTGGGCGATGCAGGCCTCGATCAGGCGATAGCGTCCCTCGCCATAGGCCTGGAACGGACCGCTCGCGTCGACTACAATATCAGGCTCAAATGCAGCGAGTTGCGCGGCGAGATCGCCGTCACGGTCGAACAGTGCCGGCACCAGCTGGGCTGCTGTCGGGGCGCGCTTCTTGCAATACGCGTCAGCCTTGGCGAGCGAGCGCCCGGCGACAAAGAGGATCAGATGCGGCTCGCCCTCCAAAAGCTCGACGGTGCGACCGCCAAAGGTGCCATAGCCGCCGACGACAAGAACCTTCATCCGCAGTTCCCCCAAAATGCCCCGCCCGCTCCCGGCCACGGCAACGAACCTAGCAGATCAATCTTGCCCTCACCTCGGCGGAAGGGATTTCGCAATTGTCCTTCTTGCCGAACAGGGCGTAGCGGTTCTTTGCGATGCGGTCGTAGAGCCAGTCGCGAAGCGGGCGCGGCAACAGCAGCAGGATCCGCGCCGCCCGCCACGGCCAGCCGAGTTCGGCCATGACGGCAACGAAACTGTCCAGGCGGGTGAAAGCCACGCCATCGACGATGACGAGATTGGTCTCGTAGCGATCCGTCCGCAGCCCGTATTTCTTGAACAGCATCTCGCCGAAGGGCGACTGCGCCGTTACGAAATGGAAGCGGCCCTTGCGGTCGAGCTTCACCACCATGCGCACAAAGCCCGAGCACAACACGCAAATACCGTCGAACACGATCAACGGGCGACTTGATTCGAATTCTGGCGGCTCAGGAGAATGGTTCGGCTTGACGATCACGTGACGCCCGGCAGCTGGTGTCAGGCGACACTAGGCCTGCCGGCGGCTGGATCAAAGCCCGGAATGCTAGAGGCTTGGCGTTGTCGCACGCCGTCTGTCGGTCAGCGCAGGGCGCTCGGCGCGATAGGTCGTTGACCGATTGTCGGCGTCGGGCCGGCAGATACGGCTGTCGTGACGGCTCTCCATGCTCATCATCAGCGCACGCTGATCCCAAGCGTGTTGCCACGGCGCGCGCAGGCGGGGCCTGGGCCGCGCATATAATAGCGCTCAGGCCGATAGGTCGGCGCGACGAATTCGCGGATGGCGGCGGCATAGCCGGCGATTTGATTCCAGAAGCTCATTTTACTCGGTCCCTGTCCCGTTTCGGATGTCCCTTCCGAATTGCGGGGATCATAGCGTCCAGGCGTGAATAGTCGGTGAACGCGATGTTAATCTCTGGTCGAAAATGCCTTTGTTCATGGCTGGAATGCGGCTGATTCGCGGTGTTTCCATGCAGTCCGTCTGCATTTCGTCCAGTGTGACTTTTGCATCACATATGTTTCGCCTGAATGTCGCAGAGGCGCGGTTTTGTTTCAGGTTTTGCCGGACCGCGAAATTTCCGTGCACGCGGCCGGAAAACCAGGAACCGGCCCGTCAGCCGCACGTTGATTTCCCAGTGCCGGGACGAACCGGCTTCGCAGACTGTGGTGCTCGGGTGGGCCGCAGCCAAAAAATCCGAAACTGCAAGAGCAATGGAAAGGCAAAGGCCATGGGTTTCTTTTCGAAGGATATCAAAACCCTCGACGACCTCTTCGTGCACACGCTGCGCGACATCTATTACGCTGAAAAACAGATCGAGAAATCGCTGCCGAAGATGATCGACAAGGCGAGTGATCCGCAGCTGAAAGCGGGCTTTGAGAAACATCTCGCTCAGACCAAGGGTCATATCCAGCGTGTCGAGCAGGTGTTCGAACTGCACGGCGTGAAGGCCAAGCAGGTCGACTGCCCGGCCATCGACGGCATTCTCGAAGAAGCCGACGACGTCAGCGGCGAAATCGCCGACAAGGAGGTCCTCGACGCTGCGCTGATCGCCTCCGCCCAGGCGGTCGAGCATTATGAGATGACCCGTTACGGCACCCTGATTGCTTGGGCCAAGCAACTGGGCCGCAGCGACTGCGCCAATGTGTTGGCCAACAACCTCAAGGAGGAGCAGGCAACCGACCGCAAGCTTACCGAAATAGCGGAAAGCAAGGTCAACCTGCAAGCCGTCGAGTAGGGCAGTGAGCGAGAACAAGGCAAGGCTGGGTTGAAAGCTCGGACTTGCCTTTTGCGCCGCCGGAACCGGAACGGACTTTGCCCGTTCTCGGTTGAACATTGTCGCGCAGGGAGTTTGTCATGGCGCCGCGCCCGGCCTGGAGAGGGTATCTCAAGCTTTCGCTGGTCACTTGCGCCGTCGAACTGACCAATGTCGTCACCCAGGCCGAGAAAGTCTCGTTCCGCGTGCTCAACCGCAAGACCGGCAATACCGTCAAGCGCGTCTATGTCGATTCGGCAAGCGGCAAGCCGCTCGATGAAGGCGACGAGATCAAGGGCTACGAGATCGGCGACGGCGACTTCGTCCAAATCGAGGAGGAGGAGATCGAAGCCGTGCAGATCGAATCCTCGCATACGATGAGCCTCGATGGTTTCATCGAAAAATCCTCGATCCAGCAGATCTATCTCGATGCGCCCTACTATGTGACGCCTGCGGACGAGGTCTCGGAAGAGGCCTTCGCCGTCATCCGCGACGCCATGGCCGCCAAGAAGACGGCGGGGCTAGCCCGCATTGTGCTCTATCGCCGCGAACGTCCGGTGGTCATTGAGCCGTTGGGCAAGGGTCTGCTGCTGACGACCCTGCGCTATGGCGATACGGTTCGCAGGCCCGAGATGGTGTTCGGCGACATCAAGCCGGTGAAGACCGACGCCGAGATGATCAGGCTGGCCGAACACATCGTCGATGAGAAACAGGCGAAGTTCGATCCTTCCGAATTCGAGGACAAATACGAAAACGCCCTGATCGAGCTGGTCCGCGCCAAGAAGGCCGGCAAGAAGGCACCGAAGACCAAGGCGGAACCACGGCCCTCCAACGTCGTCAACCTCTTCGATGCGCTGAAGAAGAGCCTTTCGTCGGAAGCCGGTGCGCCGGCAAAGACCGAACGCCCGGCAAAAGGCGCCAAGTCCAAAGCCGCCCGGCGCAAATCTGCTTAGGATCCGCCCATGGCCAGCCTCGAGCAGTATCACGCCAAGCGCAATTTCAAGAAGACGGCCGAACCAGCCGGCAAGGTTTCGCACGGCAAGAAAGCCGTGCCGGGTGGCATCTTCGTCATCCACAAGCATGCCGCCACCAGGCTTCACTACGACCTTCGTCTCGAGCACGGCGGCGTGCTGTGGAGCTGGGCGGTGACGCGAGGCCCGAGCCTCGACCCGCACGAAAAGCGGCTCGCCGTGCATGTCGAGGACCACCCGATCGACTATGCGCCGTTTGAAGGCACCATCCCGAAGGACCAATATGGCGGCGGCTCGGTCATTGTCTGGGATGAGGGAACTTGGGTCCCCGATGGCGACCCGGCAAAGGCGATGAAGAAAGGCCATATCAGTTTCGAACTGCATGGCCACAAATTGCATGGCGCATGGCATCTGGTGCGGCTGAAGCCGCGTCCGGGCGAAAAGCGTGACAACTGGTTGCTGATCAAATCCGACGATGCCGCCGCGCGTCCGGGCGAGGACATTTTGCAGGAGGCGCCGCAATCGGTGAAATCCGGCCTGACCATCGAGGAGGTCGGCGAAGGCAAGACCGCCGACGGCAAGAAGCCAAGGGTCTGGCAGTCCGACAGGCCGGCTACCGGCAAGAAGGCAGTCGCGGCAAGGCGGCTCGAATTCATCGAACCGGCGCTCGCAACGCTGGAGCGGGACGCGCCGCCCGGCAAGGACTGGCTGCATGAGGTGAAGTTCGACGGCTATCGCATGCAGTCGCAGCTTACCGGCACCGAGGTGCGGCTTTTGACACGCGCCGGCCTCGACTGGACCGACAAATTCGGTGGCGCAATTGTCGCGGCACTTGGCGGCCTGAAATGCACCGATGCGATCATCGACGGCGAAATCGTCGTGCTGGCGGATAACGGCGTCTCGTCATTCTCGCTGCTGCAGCAAGATCTGTCGGCGGGCCGCACGGATCGTTTCATCTACTACGTTTTCGACCTGTTGCGTCTCAACGGTGAGGATATCCGTTCCGAGCCGCTGGTCGAGCGCAAGGAAAGGCTGCGCACTTTGCTCGCCGGACAGGCCGAGGATCAGGCCGTGCGCTTCAGCGACCACTTTGCCGAGCCCGGCAAGATCATGCTGGAGCATGCTTGCCGGCTGGGGCTCGAAGGCGTCGTCTCCAAGCGCGCCGATGCGCCCTACCGCAGCGGCCGTGTCCCGTCCTGGGTGAAGTCGAAATGTACGGCGCGCGAGGAATTCGTCATCGGCGGCTACATGCCGTCGGACAAGACCGGGCGGGGCCTGCGCTCGCTGCTGGTCGGCTATCACGAGGGCGGCAAGCTGCGCTATGCCGGCCGCGTCGGCACCGGCTTCACGGCCAAAAGCACCAACGAGCTGAAGAAGAGGCTTGATGCGCTGAAGATGACAACCTCGCCCTTCGACAGGGCGGTGCCAAGGGGCAAGGGGCTGGTCTGGGTCAAGCCCGAACTTGTCGGCGAAGTGGAGTTTCGCAGTTGGACGTCGGACCGTATAATACGCCACGCGTCGTTCCAGGGATTGCGCGAGGACAAGCCGGCGGAGGAAGTCGTGCAGGAGAAACCGAAAGCACGCTCAGCCACGGCCGAGCCGAGGCCAAAGCCCGCCGAACCCGCCGGCGCGGCGAAAACCTCGGTTACACTGTCCCGCCCCGACAAGCTTCTGTGGCCCGAGGAGAACGTATCGAAGCAGGATCTGGTTGATCACTACGCGCTGGTCTGGCCGCGCATGAAGCAATTCGTCATCAACCGGCCGCTCAGCCTCGTGCGGGCGCCGGACGGCGTTGGCGGCCAACGGTTCTTCCAAAAACATGCCTCGGCCGGCATGCACGACAAGATCGCAGTGATGAAGGATCCCACCGACGGCGAGGAGATATTGTTCATCCGCGATTTCGACGGTGTCGTGGCCCTGGTGCAGCTCGGCGTCGTCGAGATCCACATCTGGGGCTCGACCACGGACGAACTGGAAAAACCCGACCAGATCATCTTCGATCTCGATCCCGACGAGGGTGTCGACGTGAAGGCAGTGCGTGCCGCGGCGCTCGATATCCGCAGCCGGCTCGACGAACTGTCCCTGCCTAATTTCGTCAAGACCTCGGGCGGCAAGGGCTATCATGTCCTCGTCCCGCTGAAGCCGTCGGCGGACTGGGACGAGGTCAAAGGCTTCGCCCATGAGTTCGCCCGAGCGCTCGAGCAAGCCGCACCCGACCGCTACACGGCGACGCTGTCGAAGAAGGCGCGCACGGGCAAGATTTTCGTCGATTATCTGCGCAACGGCCGCGGCGCCACCACGGTTGCGCCTTATTCGTCGCGCGCCAAAAAAGGCGCCACGATATCGATGCCAGTGACCTGGGCGGAAATCGAGGCCGGATTGCCGCCGAACGCCTTTCCGATCGGCGACAAGACGACGCTGAAGCGGCTCGGGCAAGCCGATCCCTGGGCGGATTTTTTCAAGCAGGCCAAGCCGCTCAAGCGCGGCTAATGCATGTCGCGCAAAAATGTGCAGCGGTTTGCGACAACGACATGCTTCAAAACAAAAAGTTACAGCGGTTCGGCGTTTCCGTGAAACGACGAACCGTTCTAGCGCATTGAAGCGAGCCGTCAGGCGAGAAACGTCGTCTCGAAGGCCTGCTTGCCTACCGGTGAAAAGATCACGGCACGGCTGTCCTTCTCGCGCCGTGCCCATTTCTCGGCGAGGATCTTGTCGAGAATGGCGGCGCCCAGCGTGCCGGCGAGGTGCGAGCGCCTCACGCTCCAGTCGAGGCAGGCGCGGCACACCGGTCGCCGCGCTTTGGTATGGATGTCGATGCCGATCGCGGCGAAATGCGAGGTGGCCGACGGCCCAAGCTGAATCTCCTCATCATCGCGCAGGAGCACTTGTCGAGCGACGAGACGGTCCAGCATCGCCACCGCCTGCTCGCCGGCGAGGTGGTCGTAGCAGACCCGCGCCACGCGCATGGCCGCGTCGCGAGGGCCGGGTCGCACCCTCTGCGGCCCGACCGCGGCGGCAACGCCGGTGATAGCTTCGATCATTCCTGCCACCTGCGGGCAGGCGAGGCCATAATAGCGGTGCCGCCCCTGGCTCGCCAGTGTCAGCAGCCCGCCTTCCATCAGCTTCGACAGATGCGAGCTCGCTGTCGGAAGCGACACCCCGGCTTCGAGTGCCAGTTCGCTCGCCGTCAGTGCAGTGCCGCCCATCAGTGCGGACAGCATGTTTGCCCGCGCCGGATCGCCCACCAGGCTGGCTGTGCGGGCTATGTCAGGTCCTTCGCGCATAGTTCGTTCCTCATCGAAGCATCCTCGTCAGATAAAGCATTAGTCTCGATGCAAATCAAGGAGACAACGATGCCTGCAAGGACCATTCTCAGCGCCGCGCCTGCTCGCCGGCCGTTCCCGTTCATTGTCTTGCGCCGCTTGCGGCTGCGGCTCCTGAAGCGGTGGTACGACCGTCATTTGCAGCGTCTCGACCTCGCCGAGATCGACGATCATCTGCTGCGTGACCTTGGCCTGACACCTGAAGACGTCCGCCGCGAATGCGCGAAATCGTTCTGGCAGGCATGATCAGCGAGGGATTTGCCTAGCATATCGATCTTCGGAACGTTTCGATCCGGCTCGAACTGTGACCGCAAGAAAACATCCACCGCCAAGGAGGCGAAAATGACCATCACCTGCTTCATCCGCTACGAGATCGATCCGTTCGGCAAGGCGGCGTTCGAGGAATATGCACGCAATTGGGGGCAGGCGATCCCGCGCTGCGGCGCCGATCTGATCGGCTATTTCGCGCCGCGCGAAGGCTCGGCCACCACGGCTTATGCCGCCTACAACATCGACAGTCTTGCGGCCTACGAAGCCTACCGCGCCCGGCTCGCCGCCGATCCCGCCGGCAAGGCGAACTACGAGTTCGCCCGACGGGAAAAATTCATTCTGAAGGAGGACCGCATCTTCCTCAAGCTGGCCTCCGGGCCGCATGCTCCTTTGGTGAAGCCATGATCGCCGTCATCTTCGAGGTCGAGTCGGCGGCGGGCAAGCGCGATGCCTATCTCGGCATCGCCGCCGACCTGCGCCCACTGCTCGACGGCATCGACGGTTTCCTGTCGATCGAGCGCTTCCAGAGCCTTGCCGATCCGAACCGCATCCTGTCGCTGTCCTTCTGGCGCGACGAGGACGCGGTGAAGACCTGGCGCAACACGCAGGAACATCGGCAGGCGCAGAAGGCCGGGCGCGGCGGTATCTTTGCGGACTATCGTTTGCGCATCGCCCATGTCGTGCGCGATTACGGCCTGACCGAACGCGCCGAGGCGCCTCAGGACAGCCAGGCGGTAAATGGTTAAGGACTGTTAGGCATTCCCGATCAGCACCCCTGCCGCAAACACCAGCGCGCCACCCAGCACCACCTGGAAGGCGGCGCGCCAGAATGGCGTCTGCATGTAGCGGTTCTGCACGAAGGCGATCGCCCACAGCTCGAAGAAAACCACCACGGCGGCGACAATGGTCGCCGTCCAAAAAAGCGGGATTAGATAGGGCAGCGCATGGCCGAGCCCGCCCAGCGTCGTCATGACGCCGACGGTCAGCCCGCGTTTTGCCGGCGAGCCGCGGCCCGATAATTTGCCGTCGTCGGAAGCCACCTCGGTGAAACCCATCGAGATGCCAGCGCCGATCGAGGCGGCAAGCCCGACCAGAAAGGTCTGGAACGTATCATGCGTGGCAAAGGCGGCGGCAAAGATCGGCGCCAGCGTCGACACCGAGCCATCCATCAGCCCGGCCAGCCCCGGTTGGACATAGGTCAGGATGAACTGGCGCTGCTCGGCTGCTGTTTCTTCGTCCTTGACCGCGCCCGGCACATGCTTTTGCTCCAGCCGCTGCGCCAGTGTCTCGTGGCCCTGTTCTGCGATCGCCAGGTCGTCGAGCAGCTTTCGCGTCGACGCATCGCCTGTGCGTTTGGCCGCCTCGATATAGAACAGGTAGGCCTGCCGCTCCATGGCCTCGGCTTGGCTGCGCACATGATCGATGCCGAGCGGCCTCACCAGCCAGTCCGGCTTGCGTTCGTAATAGCCCTTCACATGTTCGCGCCGGATCAGCGGTATGCGCTCGCCGAAACGCTTGCGGTAAAGCTCGATCAGCGAATCGCGATGGCCGTCCTCCTCCTCCGCCATCTCCTCGAACACCTTGGCCGATTGCGGAAAGCTCTCCGCCAGCCCGTCGGCATAGGCGCGATAGATGCGCCCGTCATCCTCCTCGGAGGAGATGGCGAGCGCCAGAATCTCCTGTTCCGAGAGCGATTCAAAGGGACGGCGGCCGAAGCCGAAAACGCGGGAAAGCATGAGAAATTCACCCCAGTTTAGAACAGTTCTAAACTAGGGCCTCGCACGTCGCCGGTCAATCGTGTGCGCTCCACTCATGCTCAAAAGGTACAGGCTTCAAAATCCCGAACACATCGCCGTTGCTATCGGCAAACGTTCACTTATATAACCGAATCTCAACCAAGAGAAAGGAACGCCGCAGATGCCGGAAAAACAGCAGCCGTTTGATCCCAAACCGGTTCTCGATCTTATCGCTAATATCGAGGCGGATCTGCAGCGCCTGAAAGGCCTGGTCGAGCAGCAGGTCGAAAAATTTGATCCCGCCAATCCGCACAACAAGGCTCCCGACGGCAAGTTGACCGAGGAGGGTGTCGAGTGCTGCTATCGCCTGTTCGACGAGGGCAAGTCGCGCTATTCGGTTGCCCAGCAGATGAAGATCTCCTTCGCCGCCGCCACCCACCGCTTCAACACCTGGCGCAAGATGGGCGGCCCCAAACGGCAAAAGACGCTGTTGGGGTGAGGAGCGGCAGGCTATGCCGGTCAATCGACAACGATTTGTCGACTGAAGCGACGAACGCATGGCAGAGGGCCGAGGAGGCGGTGGGGACAGTCACGCCCCACTCTCCTGCCTCCAAGGACGAATTGTAACGGTCACATTTTTTCATTGGTGCGCCGCCTCCCTTTCCGTGCAGCATAGGCGGTCTCATCTCAGGACCCTAGCCATGACCATCCCTCCCGGCATCGCCGATATTCACAGCGCAGCAGTGCGATTGTCCGGACTGATCGTCGAAACGCCGCTGATCGAATCGCCGGAGTTGAACAATCGCTTCGGCGCCAGGATCCTGTTCAAGCCGGAGACGTTGCAGCGCACCGGCTCGTTCAAGTTCCGCGGTGCATACAACAAGCTCTCCTCGCTCTCGGCGGAAGAACGCGCCCGCGGCGTCGTCGCCTTCTCGTCGGGTAATCACGCGCAAGGCGTCGCCGCCGCGGCGGCGATGTTCGGCGTCAAGGCCGTAATCGCCATGCCTACCGACGCGCCGGCGATGAAGGTCGGCAATGTCAGGAAGATGGGCGCCGAAGTGATCACCTTCGACCGGGTCCGCGACGATCGCACTGCCGTCGTCCGTTCTTACGTGGAAAAGGGCATGGTCCTGGTGCCGCCTTACGACGATCCGGCCATCATCGCCGGCCAGGGCACGGTCGGCCTCGAATTGATGCGCCAAGCAAGCGCGCTTGGCGTCAGCCTCGATGCGGTGGTGGTTCCCTGCGGCGGTGGCGGCTTGAGCAGCGGCATTTTGATCGCGGTCAAGGACGCCTCGCCGGGCACCGCCGTCTGGGCCGTGGAACCCGAGCATTTCGACGACACACGCCGTTCGCTGATCAAAGGCGCCAGGGTGTCGAACGCGCCCGGCCACACCTCGATCTGCGATGCCCTTCTCGTCGCCGAGCCCGGCGCGATCACTTTCGAAATCAACCGCAAGAATCTCGCCGGCGCCATCGCCGTTTCCGACAGCGCGGTGACACAGGCGATGCGCGACGCGATGGCTTGCTTGAAGCTGGTCGTCGAACCTGGCGGTTGCGTCGGCTTGGCCGCGCTGTCGTCAGGCGAAATCGACCTTGCCGGCAAATGCATTGCCGTGGTGCTCTCCGGCGGCAATGTCGATCTCAGCACCTATGCCGAGATCATTGCTGCCGGCTAGGATAGCAATCAGTTCCAGCTCATGTGCCGATTTCGAGGTGCTCAAGCGTCCGTTGCACCCGGTCGAACCGGTACCCTTCAAAGACTGAGATCAATGAAACTGTTCTTCAGCCGCAATCCCAATCCTCGCCTCGCGGTCGCGGTGGCACGGTATCTCAACGCCAAGGTCGAGTTTGAATTCGCCTCTCCCTTCGCTCCGGGCCAGGCCGAGCGATTTCGCCCGCTCAATCCAAATCTTTCATTGCCCATCCTTATAGGTTCGGGAAAAAGCCTCTGGGAGGCCGACGCCATAGCTTGTCGGCTTTCGCGCGATATGCATTCGGATTTCTGGCGCGCTGGCGACGACGAGCCCGAGATGATCCGATGGCTGAGTTGGGGGAAAGAGAACTTCGCAAGAGCCTGCGATGTCGTGCATTTCGAACGCGGGACCAAACAGCGCTATGGGCTCGGCCCGATAGATCAGGCGCGGGTTGAGGAGGGCCTGAGCGACTTCCGCACGGCCGCTGCCATACTTGATGCCGAGCTTTCCCAGCGAGAATGGCTGGTCGGCGCTTCGGTTTCCTATCCCGACTTTCGAATGGCGACGTTTCTGCCCTTCAACGATGTCGCCCGATTGCCGCTCGATGACTATCCCTCTGTCAGTCGCTGGTATCTTCAACTCGAAGAAATCGACGCCTGGCGCGATCCCTTCGAAGGGCTCAATGCGCCTGAGTTGACACCGGTCCCGGGCCAGGCCAAGTCCGTGTGAATCTCGATCATTTGCAAAAGCGGATCGAGTTCGACCCTAATCCAGCGTCCGGCGGAACCGCACCAGCGCAATACCGGCGAACAGGGCCACGAACACCACCAGCCAGCCGATTTCCGTTGCCACCGCCGGCAGTTCGGCGCCCTTCAGCATCACCGCGCGGATGATGCGCAGGAAATGCGTCAGCGGCAGCACCTCGCCAAAGACCTGCGCCCAGTCCGGCATGCCGCGATAGGGGAACATGAAGCCGGACAGCATGATCGACGGCAAGAAGAAGAAGAAGGTGAGCTGCAGGGCCTGCATTTGCGTGCGGGCGATCGTCGAGATCGTGTAGCCGAGCAGCACCAGCGCCAAGACGAAGATAAGGACCGCCGTCAACAGCAGCGACATCGATCCGGTGAAGGGGATGGCAAACAGAAGCTTCGAGGCTGCCAGCACCACCAGCACCTGCACGGCGCCGACCGCCAGATAGGGCAGCACCTTGCCCAGCATGATCTCGAGCGGGCTTGACGGCATCGCCAGAAGGTTCTCCATCGTGCCGCGCTCGGTCTCGCGCGTCAGCGCGATCGAGGTCATCATCACCATCGTCATCTGCAGGATGACGCCGAGCAGGCCGGGCACGATGTTGTATTGCGAGACGGCTTCCGGATTGTAGCGCCGGTGCACCACCACCTGGAGCTGGCCCCGGGCAGCCTCGGCCGCCGTTTCCTGCATGCCGCGTGCCCTGAGCAGCGCCTGGTTGGCGACGGTGCCGAGCGTCGAGATGGCGCCGCTGGCGACGGCCGGATCGGTCGCATCCGCCTCGATCAGAATCTGCGGGCTGTCGCCGCGCTCGACCCGCCGGGCAAAATCGGCGGGAATGGTGACGACGAAGGCGACGTCGCCGCGCGCCATCAGGAATTCGGCTTCGGCGGCACTTTGCGCGACGTGGTCGAAGCGGTAATAGCCGGTGGTCTGCAGCGCCGAAACCATGGCTCGTGTGTAAGGATCGCTGCTCATCGCCACCAGCGCTGCCGGCAGGCTCTTCGGATCGTTGTTGATGGCATAGCCGAACAGCACCAGCTGCATCAACGGTACGCCGAGCATCATGGCGAAGGTGATGCGGTCGCGCCGCATCTGGATGAACTCCTTGATCAGCAGCGCGCCTAGCCTGGCGAACGAAAAGATGCTGTTTATCCCATTTTTCATCCCATGTTGTCCTTCGAACCGGACATGAACTGGATGAACACATCCTCCAGGCTGGTCTCGCCGGGCGTCACCGTAACGCCCTCGTGCTCTTTCTCGACATCGGCGAGCGCTGCCTGAAGTGCCGTCCTGTCGGAGCCGACGACATGCAGCGTCGCGCCGAACGGCGCCACCTGGTCGACGCCGGGGCGGCCATGAAGTGCGGCAGCGACCTGATCGAGCCGCGGCCCTTGCAGGACGAAGGTGGTCAGCCCGGCATTCCTCACCACGTCCTCGACCGTGCCGGTGGCCAGCATCTTGCCGTAGGAGATGTAGCTGATGCGATGGCAGCGCTCGGCCTCATCCATGTAATGGGTGGAGACCAGCACGGTCAGGCCGCCGCTCGCCAGCCGGTGGATCTCGTCCCAGAATTCGCGTCGCGCTTTCGGGTCGACGCCCGCCGTCGGTTCATCGAGCAGCAGCAGTTTCGGCTTGTGCATGATGCAGGCGGCCAGCGCCAGCCGCTGCTTCCAGCCGCCGGACAGGGTACCGGCCAACTGGTTCCTGCGCGATGTCAGGCCGAGCTCCTCAAGCGTCTTAGCCACGTGCTCGTCGAGCGGCTTCAGCCGGTACAGCCGAGCCACGAATTCGAGATTCTCGCCGATCGTCAGATCTTCGTAGAACGAGAATCTCTGCGTCATGTAGCCGACTTCGCGTTTGATCCGCAGGCTGTCGGTGCGGATGTCGAAGCCCAGAACCGTGCCTTCGCCCTCATCCGGCGTCAGCAAGCCGCACATGATGCGGATGGTCGTCGTCTTGCCCGAGCCGTTCGGCCCGAGGAAGCCGACGATCTCGCCCTCGGCCACAGCCATAGTCACATGATCGACGACGGTCTTGTCGCCAAAGCGTTTGACCAGGCCGTGCACGTCGATGACGTTCATTTTCCGATGTCCGCCAGATCGACGTCGACGATCTGCCCGGGCTGCAAGGCGCTGGCGTCGCCCTCCGGCCGCGCTTCGACCAGATAGACCAGCTTTTGCCGGGTCTCGAGCGAGTAGATCACCGGCGGCGTGAATTCCGGATCGGGCGACACATAGCTGACGCGTGCCTTCACGCCCGACCCGCAGCCGTCGCAATGGACGTTGAGCAGCGTGCCGACGTCGACCGAGGAGAACGCGCTTTCCGGCACATAGACGCTGAGCTTCACCGCGCCGTCCGGCAGCATGGAGATGACCGGCGCGGTCGGACCGGCCGTGTCGCCTGGATAGCGGATGACATCGTTGACCCGGCCGGGCGAGGGCGCGGTCAGCACACGCTTCGACAGCCGCCATTGCGCTTGCTCCAGCGCCGATTGCGCCTGCCTGACTTGATTGTCGGCGGCCTTGATAGTCTCCGGCCGTGCCGGCAGGCCGCCGACCGCGAGATTGGCCTCCGCCTGGCCGACCTGCGCGTTGGCCGTCTCGAGAGCCGCGGAAGCCGTGTCGTAGTCGGCCTGTGTGCCGGTGCCGCGTTTGAACAGATCGCTGGCGCGGGTGTATCTGCGTTTGGAGTCGGCGGCTTGTGCTTTGGCCATGTCGACCTGCGCCTTGAGCACCGCGATCTCTTCCGGCCGCTTGCCGACCTGCAGATCGGCGAGTTGCGCCTGGGCTTGCGCAAGCGCTGCCTCGGCTTGTGCGATGGCGATCTTGGCGTCGGCGTTTTCCAGCGTCACCACCGGCGTGCCGGGCGCGACGCGGTCGCCTCGCTTGACCGCAATCGTCTCGACCTGCGCCACCTCGATCGGCGCGAGCAGCACATAATCGCCCTCGACGTAGCCGACGGCGAGCGGTGCTGCCGGCGCGCAGGCGCTGAAAAGCTGGGCGGCAAGCGGCAAAGAACAGAGCAGGCTCATGATCCACGATCCTTCCGGACAGCCAAATCGCGCCGAGCTAAAATCGCGCTGAGATTGTCGGTTATTGTTGCCGCGATCTTGCCGGCCTCGTCGTCGCCGATCTCGCGCCAGCCCATCCGGCGCATAACTGCCTCGCGGCCGATGCGGAAATAGACGACCTGGCCGATCAGCGTGAATACGGTGAGTTTAGTGCGCTCGCTCTCGGCCGGCTCGCCCGTCGCCTGTTCCCAGATCAGGCAGAGTCGGTGATGCGCCGGTTCGAACACGCCATCATAGATACGGTCGAGCGCGGCGGTTGGATGAGACAGCTCACGCAGGACGAACTGTACAATCTCGCCGGCTTCCGGCCTTGCCGCGATGAAGGCGACCATCCGCTCCAGTGCGACGGCCAAATGTGCCCGCGCGGCCTCGGCGTCCGCCAATGCCGCGGCCGGCGCTTGCAGATTGCCGATCGCCTGGCCGGCAACGGTCTGGATGTTGTCGACGATGTAGTCGGCCGCCGCGTTGCGGAGCCCTTCCTTGCCGCCGAAATGATAGGCGATCGAGCCGATATTGGCCTTGGCCTCGGCCGCGATCTGGCGCGTTGACGTGCCGTCGAAACCCTGGCGTCCGAACAGCTTCAGCGCCGCGCGCACGAGTGCCGTCCGCGTCATATCCGCGGCGGTCTTGGGCGCCTCATGAGGAAGGCCGCTGGCGCTGGGCGATTTGATCATGGCCAACAATTTAATCAATCGAATGATTAAAGTCAAGTGCGGTCAAGCGGCTTGCCAACTCTGGCCGTGCGCGCTTTAGTGCCTGGCCATGGGCAAGGAAATCGAGCGTAAGTTCCTGGTCTCAGGTGAGGAATGGCGGGCAATGGTCGAGGCGGACATTCATATCCGTCAATTCTACCTAGTCGCCGAACCCAGCCGCACGGTGCGTGTGCGCATCAGCAACGATGCGGCCGCCAAGCTGACGCTCAAGTTCGGCAGCCAGGCACGCGAGCGCGACGAATTCGAATATCCGGTACCTTTGGCGGAGGCGCAGGAGATGCAGGCCTTTGCCATCGGACATGTCATCGAGAAGACACGCCATCATGTTAGACACCGCGGCTATCGCTACGAAGTCGATGTCTTCGGCGGGACGCTTGCGGGGTTGGTGATCGCCGAGCTCGAGACGCCGGATGATGTACAGGACGAAATGCTGCCACATTGGCTCGGCCGTGAAGTCACCGGCGAGCCGAGATTTTACAACGCGTCGCTCGCCCTTGGGGGGATTCCGGAGATCGTCGCATGAGCTTTCGTATCGATCCGCGCATGTCGCTGACCGGAGAGGTCAGGCGCATCCTCGCCGAGGAGATCGGCAAGGCGCTTGTCCATCTGGACGCCGCGCGTGACAGGCCCGAACAGGGGCTGCACAAATGCCGCAAACGGCTGAAGAACGTCCGCGCCTTGCTGCGCCTTGTCCGTTCCGGAGACGAAACATTCTGCGTGACGGAGAATCAGTGCTACCGCCAGGTGGCGGCCCTGCTTGCCGGTCCGCGCGAGGCGACCGCACTGGTGGAAACAATCGACCGGCTGGCGGCAAGCTTTCCCGAGCAAAGTGCCGGCGATGGCCTCGGTGCCGTGCGTGACAGGCTCGTCGCGCGCCAGCATGAACTGCATGGCGGAGCAGGCCTCGATGCTGCGATAGGCGCGGCGATTTCCGCTTGCGAGGAAGGTGTCGCCCGGATCGACAAGCTCGCTCTGCCCGACCAGCCGGAGCAGGCTGCCGACGTGCTCGCCGAAGGCGCGCGCACCACTTTGCGCCGCGCCAGGAAAGCGCTGGACAAGGCGGCTTCGCGCGGCGAAGCCGATGACTTTCACGATCTGCGCAAGGCGGCCAAGACGCATGGCATGCACCTGTCGCTGCTCGGCAGGCTGTGGCCGACGCCGATCAAGACGCGGCGCAAGGCCGTCGACGAATTGGGCGAGCGGCTTGGCGAGTTCCACGATGTGTTCGTCATGCGCGCGCTTCTAGATGCCGAGGACCAACCGCTCGGCCCCCCTGAGGAGACGCGGTTGCTTGCCAAGCTGCTGAAGCGCTCGGAAAAGGGCCTGAAAAAGACCTGCCTCGCCGAGGCGGCCGAGCTTTTCGGCGACAGTCCGAAGCGCTCGACGAGGAAGCTCGCCCGCAAGGTGCGCGAAGATCTCACAGCGGCACCGCAGCACGAAGACGCCGGCGCGCCTGGCGTGGGCTGATCATGGTCTAATTTGCCGCCCTGTGGTAATCGCCGTCTGGCATGACCGAGCCCGGCGACACGCTTCTGACCGACTTGGCCGCTGGCTTGCAGGCCGGCTGCAGGAGGAATCGACCTTCTACGAGCCTTACACGCCGTCGGATGCCGAAACGCTGCGCCGCACGCTTGAGCCCGGCGACATCCTACTCATCGAAGGTAACCAGAAGATCTCGGCGGCGATCAAATACCTCACCCAGTCGACCTGGTCGCATGCCGCCTTCTATGTCGGCGATGCATTACCGGAGCCGGAGGACGGATCGGAGCGGCGGCGCCTGATCGAGGTCACGCTCGGCGATGGCTGCATCGCCGTGCCGCTGTCGCGCTATCGCAGCTACAACACCCGCATCTGCCGTGCGAGTGGCCTGGCTCCGGATGACCGCGAAGCGGTCGTCGCGTTCATGATCGGCAGGCTCGGTCTCAGATACGATCTCAAGAACATATTCGACATGCTGCGCTACTTCTTGCCGACGCCGCCGGTGCCGGTGCGCTGGCGCCGCCGCATGCTGGCTTTCGGTTCCGGCGACCCGACGCGCGCCATCTGCTCGTCGCTGATGCCGAGGCCTATGGCCTGATCCGCTACCCGATCCTGCCGGAGATTACCCGGGCGCCTGGCCGTGCCTCGGCCCAGTCGAGCTATTCGCGCAGGGAAATCCTGCACATCTGCCATCACTCGCTCTACACGCCGCGCGATTTCGACCTGTCGCCCTATTTCCGTATCGTCAAGCCGACGCTGGAATACGGCTTCGACTACCGGCAGATGGTCTGGGATGACAAGCCCAGGATTGCCGATGCCGAGACAAGGGCTCAGGGTGGCGGCTAGGCCGGTAGCTTTGCGGCGGCCCGGCCGGGTGTCCGCGCGCCTGCGTCGCGCGGATGCGGCCCGATCGGCATGATCACCGGGAACGGCGTTGCGCCGAACGCGAACGTCCATTTGTAACCGACCAGCCCGTCTTCGGGCGTCGTGTGCTGGTCGTGATGGGCAAGCAATTTGGCGCGCTCCGCCAATTCCTCAGCCTCGCGCTTGATCATTTCCGCCGTTTCCGGCCGCATCCGCCTGGAGAAGCTGACGAACGTCGCCTCGCGCTCAAGATGGGTAATGGCCCAGCCGATGAAATTCTTGTTGGTCATCTCGAACAGCGGCCGCAATGGCCCGTCGAAATTCCACTGGATCGGCGCCTCGACCAGCAGCCTTGCCGACAGGCCGCGACCGAGCGCGACCAGGCCGAGTTCCTCGAGGTCGCGCAGATAGAGGAACATCGAAGCCTCGCTCAGCCCTTGTGAGCGCATGATGCCTTCGGGCGTGAATTTCTCGGAAAGCATGACAAAGACGAACAGCAGTGCCGGCCGCCCGGCGAGCTTGCGCTCGATCTCCGGCGCGATCTGGTTGGCGGGTCCTGGTCCTCTGTTCATAGAGCCGAGCACGTTCTCCAACTCTACGCCGGCGGCAGTGCAGATCTCCATCAGCCGGTCGAGCTTGCAGTTGCGCTCGTGGAAGATGCGCTTCACCGTCGGCTCGGAAACACCCATCCGCTCGGCAAGGACGCGATAGGTGATGCCCTTTGCCTTAAGCGTCCGCTTCAGCGCTTCGAAGATCAGGCCGTTCATGGGATGCACCTCTTTTGCACGATTTGGTATCAGCCTTCGGTACTAGTCCTGATAGATCTTCCCGAAAAGTATCGAAAGGCCTAGCTCTCCGCCAGTCCATTACAGGAGACTAGCCATGAAGAGCCTCTTCACCTCGATACTTCTCGCCCTGGTCGGCATCGCGGCCGCGCCAGCAGTTCAGGCCGCTGAACTCTGGCGCACCGGCGGCCTCGAGCAGCCTGAATCGGCGCTGTTCGACGCCGCCGGCCAGCGCGTTATCGTCTCGAACATCGTCGGCAATCCCGGCGAAGCCGACGGCAACGGCTATCTGTCGATCCTGTCGATGGACGGCAAGCTAGTCACGCAACACTGGACCGACGGCATGGACGCGCCCAAGGGCATGGCGATTGTCGGCGGCAAACTCTACGTCGCCGACCTCACCCATGTGCGCGTCGTCGATCTCGCAAGCGGCAAGCTAACATCGACGATCGACGTGCCGAACGCGGTCTTCCTCAACGACGTGACCGCCGACGCGTCCGGCAAGATCTACGTCACGGATATGCTTGCCGATACGATCTATCGCATCGACGGCGACCGGCCCGAACTGTTCGTCAGGGATGCGGCGCTTGCTTCGCCGAATGGCATCTTCGCCGATGGCGGCCGGCTGATCGTCGCTTCCTGGGGCAAGGGCATCAAGCCCGACTTCAGCACCGCGGAGCCGGGCGGCCTGCTCTCGGTCGATCTTGCTACCAAGGCCGTTTCGCCACTGCCCGGCGCGGAAAAGTTTGCCAACCTCGATGGCGTCGTTGCCATCGGCGGCAGCATCTACGCCACCGCGTATATGACCGGCACGCTCTACCGCTACAAAGCCGGCGGCACGCCGCAAGCGGTTGCGACGTTCAAACCGGGCAGCGCCGACATCGGCACCGACGGCAAGTCGACAATCTTCGTGCCGCTGATGAACGACGGCGAGATCGCGGCATTGGGCCTCGACTAAGCCAGCCATCGGCTCAGGCGGCGGGCGCGGCTTTCTTCAGCTGCGCCCGCGATCCGTGATCGAGGCGGCATAAGTCACCAGCGGCCGCTTGACGCCGTGGTTGATCAGCATGCGGCGTATCTGCGGCGAAGCGCCTGATATAATGAAGCGAACGCCGGCGCGGCTCGCCTTGTGGGCCGCACCCTCGATGACATTGGCCGCCGTTGAATCGAAGAACGGCACCGCCGAACAGTCGAGGATGAAGTTCCTGCGCTGGCGCGGTCGGCGACGTCTTCCTGCACCAAGGATTGATGGTCTGCCTCCAAACATGCAGCACTCTTTGCCAGCCGATGCGCTGTCATGCTACAAACCTCGGCATCGTTTGGCGGGACATCCACTGCGATCCCGATTTCACAGGCACGACTTCAAAAGGATGAGCGGGTGAAGATATTCAAAGCGTTGGCGACCTCGACAGCCTTGCTGTCGATGGTTTTCCTGCTGGCAGGCTGCGGTCATGGCCTGATCAACAGGCTGATTTGAGTCAGGTGCCGTCGGCCCGCCCAAGCCATCGCTGCAGGAACCGTGCCGCAAGCCAGCACAGCATCGCCCAGGCAAAGCCGGCGCACCAGCCGGCCAATACGTCGGACGGCCAGTGGACGCCGAGATAGATGCGGCTGATGCCGACCACCACCGTCGTCAGCACCGCCAGCCCGAGTACATAGATCTTCGTTGTCCGCCCGGGCAAAAACCGCGCCGCCATGCTGCCCAGCGTCAAATATGTCACCGCCGACAGCATGGCGTGGCCGCTCGGAAACGAAAGCGATGCCACATCGGCGAGATGCGAGACCAGATCAGGGCGCGGCCGGTCGATGTCGAATTTCAGCACGCTTGACAGGAGCTGGCCGCCCGCTACCGCGACGAACATGAGAAGCGCCGCGCCTGGCCTGCGGATAAGGAGCAGGTAGACGATCATTGCTGCCGTGATCACCACCAGTACGCTGGCGCTGCCGAGGCTGGTGATGTCGCGCATCGCCCCTTCCAGCCACGCCGGTCCGATCGGATTGTCGGGCTGCCCGGCCTTGCGGAAGGCAAGCAGGATTTCGGTGTCGAAGGCATGCGGCGTGGTGGCCCGCGCCAGCTCCATCAGCTCCTCGAACCCCCACAGCCCGCCGGCAATGACCAGCCCGGCCAGCAGAACCGGGAACTCCAGCCAGTTGCGCAGTCTGCTTGCAATCTTCTTCATCGGCCCGATCGCAGTTACAGCCTTTGCAGATAGGGCCCGAGCGTGATCAGCGCCACAGCTGCGATGGCAAGCACGATGCCGGTTGCCTGTAAGGCATTGACGCGCTCGCCGAAGAAGACCAGCGCCACCACATTCACCGACACCAGCTGGATCACCGCCGACAGGCTGAACGACACCGACATGCCGAATTCACGGATCAGCCTCAGCATGATCAGATTGCCCAGCGAATAGAGCGCCAACGTCAGCACAATCTTGCCGAGGCTCGGCGCCAGCCCCCACTGTTTTGCGGCCATCGCCGCCAGCAGGAAGATTACCGTCGAAACGCAGAGCTGCCCAAGTCCCCAGAAACTCACTTTTGTTCTCTCCCGATGTGTCCCTACGCGCCTGCCGCAGCTCTTGTTTCCGAAGCGCCGGTCGCGGTCAAGCGGGCCCGATGTTGGACACGAAATCGCAGATGGTAATTAGCCGGCATGTCATCAAACTGTGACCTGCCGGCGATACCGGATTGGCCAGGCAACACGCTCCAGCAATCCATCCAGCCAGAGGCAGGCCCACTATGACCGAACATCGCTCCCCTGACGCCCATTTCCGCACCAGCGTGCTCGAGGAAAATGATGGGCCAGGAGCCAATCCCACCAACAACCGCACCATGGGTGAGATCATCGCCGCGCGGTTCTCGCGCCGGGGCTTCCTCAAGGGCTCGCTTGCCGTCTCGGCCATAGCCGCTACCGTCAGCCCGCTGGCGCTGATCACCGCCGACAATGCCCGCGCCGCCGAAGGCTCCGCCTTCGCTTTTGACGAGCTCGAGGCCGGCATCGACGACAAGCATCACGTCGCACCCGGCTATGACGCCGATGTACTGCTGCGCTGGGGCGATCCGCTGTTCGCCGATTCGCCGGAATTCGATCCGACAAAACAGTCGGCGGAAGCCCAGGCCAGACAATTCGGCTACAACAACGACTATGTCGGCTATATCCCGATCGACGGCTCGGCCGAGCACGGCCTGCTGGTGGTCAACCACGAATACACCAATCCGCACCTGATGTTTCCGGGCCTCGTCACCATCGTCGACGGCAAGGCCAAGCAGGCGCCCCTCAGCAAGGAACAAGTCGACGTCGAGATGACGGCGCATGGCGGCACTATCGTCGAGATACGCAAGGTATCAGGCAAATGGCAGGTCGTTCGCGACGGCAAGCTCAACCGCCGCATCACCTCCAACACCGAGATCGCGCTCTCCGGCCCGGTCGCCGGCCACGACCGCGTCAAGACCAGCGCCGATCCGACCGGCACGAAGATCATCGGCACCATCAACAATTGCGCCGGCGGCGTCACGCCATGGGGCACCTATGTCATGGCCGAGGAGAACATCCACGGCTATTTCTCGGGCGAGCTGCCGCAGGGGCATAAGGAAGCCGCCAATTACAAGCGCCTCGGCATTCCCGAAGGTGCCTATGAATGGGCAGCGCATTACGACCGTTTCGACATCGGCAAGGAGCCGAACGAGCCGAACCGCTTCGGCTGGATCGTCGAGGTCGACGTCCAGGATCCGACTTCGGCGCCGAGGAAGCGCACCGCGATGGGGCGCTTCAAGCATGAGGGCGCCGAATCAATCGTCGCCAAGGATGGCCGTGTCGTCTTCTATCTCGGCGACGACGAGCGCTTCGACTATGTCTATAAGTTCGTCACCACAGGCAAGTTCGATCCGGACGACCGCGCCGCCAACATGGATTTGCTCGACGACGGCACCTTGCATGTCGCCAAGTTTGCCGACGACGGTTCGGTCGAGTGGCTGCCGATCGTCTTCGGCCAAGGGCCGCTGACGGCGGAGAACGGCTTTGCCAGCCAGGCCGACGTGCTGATCGAGACGCGCCGCGCCGCCGACCTGCTCGGCGCCACCAAGATGGACCGTCCGGAAGACATCCAGCCCAATGCCACCAACGGCAGGGTCTATGTCATGCTGACCAACAATTCGAAGCGCAAGGCCGACCAGGTCGACGCCGCCAACCCGCGTGCCGAAAATGCCTTTGGCCACATCATCGAGATCGTCGAGGACGGCGGTGATTTCACCGCGACAAAGGGCAGGTGGGAAATCCTGCTGAAATGCGGCGATCCCGCTGTGGCCGACGTCGGCGCCACCTTCTCGACCGCAACCACCGCCAATGGCTGGTTCGGCATGCCGGATAATTGCGCGGTCGATTCGGCCGGCCGCCTCTGGGTCGCCACCGACGGCCAAGGCCCGAAAGCCACCGGCCGCACCGATGGTCTGTGGGCTGTCGATACGGAGGGGACGGCACGGGCGACATCAAAGCTGTTCTTCCGCGTGCCGATCGGCGCCGAAATGTGCGGTCCCCTGTTTGCGCCGGACGACCAGACCGCCTTCGTTGCCGTCCAGCATCCGGGCGACGGCGGCGAGGACTGGGAGGCTTTCGGCCGTCCGTCCTACTATGAGGATTTGTCGACGCGCTGGCCCGACTTCAAGCCGGACATGCCGGTGCGCCCGGCGGTCGTTGCCATCACCAGGCAAGGCGGCGGCAAGATCGCGGTCTGACACGCAGCAAGGTCTTGCAGTCTCAAGGAAGGATTTCGGCCATACGAAATCCTTCCTTCCGATACGGGATGCATCCATGCTGCGCATCAGGCGCCGACTAATCATTCGCTGCGCTGAACCACGGCGACATTCATTGTGCTTCGCAACCTGAAGCCGATGGACTCGTATAACGCTATGGCCGCGGCGTTGCTGGCATAGGCGTGGAGATAGGGAACTTCGCCGCGCGCCACTATCCGGTTTGCCACGAATAGGGACAGCAGCTTGCCCAGGCCACCGCCGCGAAATTCCGGATGTGAGCACACCCCGCTGAGTTCGGTATAGCCAGGTTGCTTCATGCGCTCGCCGGCCATTGCCGCAAGCCTGCCCTCGATTTTCACACCCCAAAAATCGCCCAGGCTCAAGGCTTCGAGCGTGAATGGGCCAGGCTTGGTGAGCAATGCCAGGGCGAGCATCTCAGCAGCATCGTCTCGGGTCAGACGATGCACGCGCGGGTCGGAGACGATCTGCAATGGCTGCTCGGCGATCATCTGAACCCCGGCTGCGGTCGAAGTCGCGGAAAGCCCGGTGGGCAGAGCAATCGCGTCCGCTTGAAGCAGGATCACACTCTCGCCCGGGGAGACAAGCTTTTCGAGCGCCCGCAGGCTTTCCGGGTCGTCCGCGCCAGTGGCGGCGAAAGGGACGATCGACGGCCGATATCGCATGGCGAGGTTGTCACCCTCCGCGACGGCCCGATGTCGCGTCTGAAGCGCGCTCCAGATAGGGCGGTCGAGCAGATGTCTCATTGCGCGGCACCCTCAGGCTTATTTACACGACGGTCGAGAGGGGCAGCGGCGAGGCCGTCCTCGATGGCAGCCAGCTGCTCAAGAAGTGGCCCCGAAAAACCTGCGCACAAATCCGCGACCACGTTCTCGATGCAAGGCCAGACGTCGCGCTTTGCGACATCGACCAGCCGCCGGCCGTCCCGAGTAAGCGAGACGATCCTGCGCCGCTGGTCATCGGTCGACGGACTGACCTCGAGCAGTCCCAATCCGGCCAGAAGCGAGACGCTTCGCGTTACGCCTGGCTGCGCGATGCCAAGGGATTGCGCCAGTTCCCCGACCGACAGCGGACCCAGTCTGTCGAGCGCGGCCAGCAGCGGGTATTGGCTCGCCTGAACCGGGACATCCAGCCTGTCGAGCAGGCGCTGCGCCTCCGCTTGCAGTTGCTCGCCTATACGCTTCAGCCTGCTGCCCAGGCACAGGAAGCCAAGCGATCGTATGACGTCTTCCATAGGTCAATTCATCCCATGAACATCGATAACATGATATATAACAATGCATGAAAAGCAAGATCGAGGCATTCAAGCGCGGGTTCCAGGCATCGGGCGTATGTCGCCTTCGGCAAGGAAAGGTCGATCGATAAGGCTGCTTCGCCTGGACGAGGCCCGTTCGATCAGTTGCGCAGCCGGTAGCCGGTCCTGAAGATCCAGGCGACGATCGCTATGCAGATGAGCAGGAAGACCACCGTCATGCCGAGGCTGACGCCGACCGAAACGTCGGACTTGCCGTAGAAGCTCCAGCGGAACCCACTGACCAGGTAGACCACCGGGTTGAACAGCGTCACCGTGCGCCAGATGCCGGGCAGCATGTTGATCGAATAGAAGCTGCCGCCGAGGAAGGTCAGCGGCGTGATGATCAGCAGCGGCACCAGCTGCAGCTGCTCGAAGCTCTTCGCCCAGATGCCGATGATAAAGCCGAACAGGCTGAAGGTCACCGCCGTCAGCACCAGGAAGGCGAGCATCCAGAACGGATGCTCGATCGTCAGCGGCACGAACAGCGAGGCCGTCGCCAGGATGATCAGGCCAAGCACGATCGACTTTGTCGCCGCGCCCCCGACATAGGCGATGACGATCTCCAGATAGGACACCGGCGCGGACAGCAATTCGTAGATCGAGCCGACGAATTTCGGAAAATAGATGGCGAAGGAGGCGTTGGAGATCGATTGCGTCAGCAGCGACAGCATGATCAGCCCCGGTACGATGAAGGCGCCGTAGCTGATGCCGTCGATCTCGGTGATGCGCGAGCCGATGGCCGAACCGAAGACGACGAAATAGAGCGACGTCGAAATGACCGGCGAAACGATGCTCTGCAGCACAGTGCGAAGGGCGCGCGCCATCTCCACCCGATAGATCGCCCATACCGCATGAAGATTCATGGCCGCGCGCGGGTTCATGCCGGTTTCCTCACCAGATTGACGAAGATCTCCTCGAGCGAGCTGTTTTCCGTATCGATGTCGCGGAACTGGATGCCGGCCGCCTCGAGCTCGCGGATCAGCGAGGCGACGCCCGGCCGTTCGCTCTGGTTGTCATAAGTATAGGTCAGCTGTCCGCCATCCGGCGAAAGCTCCAGCGCGTAGTGCGAAAAAGCATCGGGAACGGTGGCCAGGGGACTGCGCAGTTCCAGCACAAGCCGTTTGCGGCCAAGCTTGCGCATCAGCTCGGCCTTGTCCTCCACCAGCACGATCTCGCCGCGGTTGATGACGCCGACGCGGTCGGCCATCGCCTCGGCTTCTTCGATGTAATGCGTGGTCAGGATGATGGTGACGCCGTCTTCGCGCAGCCGGCGCACCATCGCCCACATGTCCTGGCGCAGCTCGACATCGACGCCTGCCGTCGGTTCGTCGAGGAACAGGATGCGCGGCTCGTGCGACAGCGCCTTGGCAATCATCAGCCGGCGCTTCATGCCGCCGGACAGCGTGATCGCCTTGGCGTCCTTCTTGTCCCAGAGCGACAGGTCGCGCAGCACCTTTTCGACGAACGCCCTGTCCGCCGGCTTGCCGAACAGGCCGCGGCTGTAGTTAACCGTCGCCCACACGCTCTCGAAGGCGTCGATGGTCAGTTCCTGCGGCACCAGCCCGATCAGACTGCGCGCGGCGCGGTAGTCGCGGTTGATGTCATGGCCGTCGACGGTGACGGAACCCGACGAGCGGTTGACGATGCCGCAGACGATCGAGATCAGCGTTGTCTTGCCGGCGCCATTCGGCCCGAGCAGCGCAAAGATCTCGCCGCGCACGATGTCGAGATTGATCTCCTTCAGCGCCTTGAAGCCGGTGGCGTAGGTCTTGGTGACCCCGGAAATCGAGATGATCGGCTGCATGGCTGAAAACGACTGCTTGAAACAGAGTTGTTGATTTAATCCGCTGAATGTCGGTTCGCAAATCCGGATGTCAATGGCGCTCCTGACAGTTCTGGACCATCGAGGTCGCCGGAATAGGCAACACCTGCCCGGTCGTCCAGCCAAATTCCACGTAAAAGCAGATTAACCGCACTGCGGCGTTCCGCCTCGCGGCGGGACGCCGCTTTGACCGTCCGGTGCATCAAGTCTATCCTTCAACAAACAAGCAGCAGCCAGAGCCGCCATGGACCCGCTCATTCTGTCGCGCATACAGTTCGGCGCGAACATCTCGTTCCACATCCTGTTCCCGGCGATCACCATCGCGCTCGGCTGGGTGCTGCTGTTCTTCAAGCTCCGCTACAACGCGACAAACGATTCCGCCTGGATGCGCGCTTATTTCACCTGGGTTAAGGTATTCGCGCTGTCCTTCGCCATGGGCGTGGTTTCCGGCGTCACCATGAGTTTTCAGTTCGGCACCAACTGGCCGGGCTATATGGAGACGGTCGGCAACATTGCCGGCCCGCTGCTGGCCTACGAAATCCTGACCGCCTTCTTCCTCGAGGCGGCGTTCCTCGGCATCATGCTGTTCGGCTTCCGCCGTGTCTCGAACCGCGTCCATACACTGGCGACGGTGCTGGTGGCCGGCGGCACCACCTTGTCCGCCTTCTGGATCATCGCGCTCAATTCGTGGATGCAGACGCCGGCCGGCTTCGAAATGCGCGATGGTGTTGCGCACGCCACCGACTGGTGGGCCGTTGTCTTCAATCCGTCCATGCCCTACCGGCTCGTCCATATGCTGCTTGCTTCGGGCCTGACCGTCTCGTTCCTGGTCGCCGGCCTGTCGGCGCTGCGCTATCTCTACGGCGATCGCTCGGAATCGATGTGGAAGGCGCTGCGCACCGGCGTCTTCACCGCCGCGATCCTGATCCCGATCCAGATCTTTGCCGGCGACCAGCACGGCCTCAACACGCTGGAACACCAGCCGCAGAAGATCGCCGCGATGGAGGCCAACTGGAACACCGGTCCCAACGTGCCGCTGGTGCTGTTTGCGCTTCCCGATGAAGCGGCCAAGGAGAACAGGTTCGAGCTCATCATTCCCGATGGCGCCAGCCTCATCCTCAGGCACAGCGCCGGCGGCATCGTACCGGGGCTGAACGATTATGCCGGCAACCATCCCCCGGTATTTCCGGTGTTCTGGGGCTTTCGCATCATGGTCGGCACCGGCCTCCTGATGCTCGCCGTCTCCTGGTCGGCGGCCTTCTTCCTCAAGCGCCGCCACGGCCTGCCCAAGCCGCTGGCGCTTGTCATGGTGCCGATGGCGCTGTCCGGCTGGCTGGCGACGCTGGCCGGCTGGTACACCACCGAGATCGGCCGCCAGCCCTGGCTGGTCACCGGCGTGCTGCGTACCGCCGATGCTGTCGGGCCGGTCGCCGGCAGCCATATCGCGCTGTCGCTCGCGGTCTATCTCATCCTCTATGTGCTGCTCTTGATCGCCTATCTCGGCGTGTTGGTGCATCTGGCATTGAAGGCGGCGAAGGATGGTGACACCTCGCCGCTACCGGGCGTCATGAACAGGCCGCTGTCGCAGCCGGTTGCGCAACCAGGAGAAACATCATGAGCTTCGACTGGCCGACCCTGCTGCCTCTGATCTTCGCCGGCCTGATGGGCCTCGCTATCCTGATCTACGTCATCCTCGACGGCTTCGATCTCGGCATCGGCATCCTGTTCGCCGCAGCCGAAGACACCGAACAGGATACGATGATCGCCGCCATCGGCCCGTTCTGGGACGCTAACGAGACCTGGCTGGTGCTGGCGGTGGGCTTGCTGCTGGTCGCCTTTCCATTGGCGCACGGCACCATTCTGACGGCGCTCTACATTCCGGTCTTCGTGCTGCTGGTCGGCTTGATCCTGCGCGGCGTCGCCTTCGATTTCCGCGCCAAGGTGCCGGCCGGCAGGAAGCACCGCTGGAACCGCATCTTCTTCCTCGGCTCGGTCATCGCTTCGCTGGCGCAAGGTTATATGCTCGGCGTCTATGTGCTCGGCCTCGACGTCGGCCCTGGCGGCATGGCGTTCGGCGCGCTGGTGGCGCTCTGCCTTGCCGCGGCCTACGCGGCGATGGGCGCGGCCTGGGTCATCTATAAGACCGAAGGCGATCTGCAGAAGAAGGCGGTGCTGTGGCTGCGCACGGCGTTGGTGCTGACCGCGCTCGGCATGGTCGCGGTATCGCTGGCCACGCCCTTTGCCAGCGCGCGCATCTTCGACAAATGGTTCGTCTGGCCGGCCATGCTCTATTTGTCGCCGCTGCCGATCCTGTCGGCAGTGCTGTTCCTGTGGCTGTGGCGCCAGACCTTCCATCTGCCGAAGCCCGACGACCGCCACGCGCTGCTCCCGTTCCTGACATTGGCCGCGATCTTCACGCTCGGCTTTGCCGGCCTCGCCTGGTCGTTCTACCCCTTCGTGGTGCCCGACCGGCTGACCATCTGGCAGGCTGCTTCGGCACCCGAAAGCCTGGCCGTCATCCTGGTCGGGACGGTCGTCGTGCTGCCGATCATCATCTTCTATTCGTTCTTTGCCTACCGGGTGTTCGCCGGCAAGGCGACGGATCTGACCTATGACTGACCGGTATCGCCGTCGCCTGAAACAGAATATTCATCTTCAAGCGGAATAACCTTCTCTGGCCGGCCCAGCAGAATCGCCGGCAAGAAGAAGGGCAACAGAATGAACCCCTTTTCTGCGGCAGGACAGGATCGGCTGCTGCTTTTGCTGATCCGGACGGTCGCGCTGATCGGCGCACTCGCGCTTGCCGGCCTGCTGCCGGCCATGCCGCAGGCGCATGCCCAGGACGCGGCCAACTGGACGGGCGTGTGGGACACGAAGTGGCGCGGCGGCGGCGCCCAGATCAAGTTCGAGCAGACGGGCACTGACGTAAAGGGCGTGTACCCGCTTTATAACGGCCGTATCGAGGCCAAGGCCGAAGGCGACAAGCTTGTCGGCCACTGGTTCGAAGGCGACCGCCAGGGCGCCTTCACCTTCGTCCAATCGCCTGACGGCGGCAGCTTCATGGGCCGCTTCGATGCCGCCACCGCCGAATGGTGGACAGGTGTGCGCGTCAGCGCCGTCGAGGACGTCCGTGTCGACCAGTCGAGCCCGATGAGCACCATGCGCTCGTTCCTGCAGACAATGAACGAGAGCGGCGCCGACAATGTGCCGCGCGCCACCGGTGGCGGCATGGGTCTTGCCGGTCTGGCAGCGGGTCTCGTCGACGTCACCGAGGCCGACCGCGGCGGCCTCAACATGCCCGATTACACCAAGCTTCTGTTCACCGTCATCGACAACGCGACGTTCCGTCTGTGGAGCATGCCGCATGATGCGATTTCCGGAGACGAGGTGACGGCGACGCTGCCGCAATACGGCACCAGGATCTCCTTCGACGTCACTTTTCGTCGCAAGAATGGCGACTGGTTCATCGTCGGGCCGCCACTTGCCCAGCTCCAGGCCAAGCTCGCCGAATTCCAGGAAGCGCGTGGCGAAGCCGTCGACATGGTCGACGATCCGAGCAGGCTCGCCTCGCCGCGCGACACGTTCAAGGTATTGTTGAGCGGCCTCACCGAAGCCGGCGACCCGGCGCAGGCGGCGCTCGACCTGCGCAACTACAGTCAGGCGGTGCGTGGCGACGAGGCGTTCCTGCTCGAGCGCTATCTCAAAAAGGTCATCGACCGCATCGGCTACGTCTATTGGCAGGAGATCCCCGACGATCCGAAGAGCAACACCCCCTTCGTCTATTTCGAGCATCCCGTCGGCAACATCGTCATCGGCCCGGTCGAGACTGAGAAGGGCAAGATCTGGCAGTTCACGCCCGAGACGCTCGCCCACATCCGCGCGCTCTACGCCGATGTCGAAGACGTGCCGGTGGCGCCGGAATTCGCCGCCTTCGCCAGCACCGACCCGTTCTTCATCGCCCGTGGCCTCGCCCGCGAGATCAGCCCCGGCCTGCTCACCCGCGCCGGCCCGATGGAGCGCTGGCAATGGTCGATGCTCGGCCTTGCCGCACTGGCCGGCATCGTCTTCGGCTTCATCGCCAATGCGCTGATTTCCTTGTTTGTGCGAAGGACGGACAGCCCGGCCTTCTTCCGCATTGTCGAATGGGCGGTGCGCTCGATCGTGCTTGGCTTCTTCCTGCTGTTGACGCTGCGCCCGCTCGGTCTGCCGCAAGTGGTCGCCGCCCCGGTCAAGGCAATCGCCTGGAGCCTGGTCGTGATCGGCGCCGTGCCGGTGGTCTGGCACCTGATCGGCAAGGTCGCCGACCATTACCGTGGACTGTGGCAGGTGCCCGGCTATCACGACACGCTGATTTCGCTGTCCACCGGCGTGGCGCGCGTCGCCGTGCTGGTCGTCGCCTTCCTGCTGCTGGCCGAAGTGCTCGCCATCCCCTACGAAGGCGTCATCGCCGGTCTCGGCATCGGCGGTCTGGCGGTGGCGCTGGCCGCGCAGCCGACGCTGCAGAACTTCCTCTCCGGCCTGACGCTCTATGCCGATCGGCCGGTCAGCGTCGGCGACTTCTGCAAGTTCGGCGACCAGTCCGGCACGATCGAGCATATCGGCATGCGCTCCACCCGCATCCGGTCGCTCGACCGCACGATCATCTCGGTGCCAAACTCGGATTTCGCCGGCATGCAGATCGAGAACTACGCGCATCGCGATCGCACCCGGTTCGCGACGACGCTGCAGCTGCGCTACGAAACGACGCCCGATCAGCTACGTTACGTCCTGGCCGAGCTGCGCAAGCTGCTGATTGCCCATCCGCGCGTCACCGATGAGCCCTGCCGCGTGCGCTTTGCCGGCTTCGGCGCCTATTCGCTCGATATCGACGTGTTCACTTATATCAAAACCGCCGACGTGGCCGATTTTCAAGCCATCCGCGAGGACATTCTGTTGTCCATGATCAACATCATGGATGATGCCGGCGCGCAGTTCGCCTTCCCTTCGTCACTGGAATACAGAGCCACCGACCTTCCGGTCGACGACGAAAAACGCATCGCCGCGGAGAAAAGGGTCAGCGATTGGCGCGAGGCGCAAAATCTGCCTTTCCCCGACTTCAGCCAGATCGACAAATCCGCCCTCAACAATACACTTGCCTACCCGCCTGAGGGCTCGGCGCATTATCGCGAGACAGAGCCCGACCCGGACTCGGCCGTGGCAAAGGCGACGCTGGAGAAGGTGCGCTGGAGCCTGCCCTGGAAAAAGGGGGAGTAGTGCGAAGCGCGGAAACTGCTGATCTCCCCCCTTGAGGGGGAGATGTCGCTGAAAGCGACAGAGGGGGTCGCCGCGCGTGGAGTGCCAACTTCGTCTTCCTCGATATGCTGGACCGCGTCGCGCCAACCGAACCGACCCCCTCTGGCCTGCCGGCCATCTCCCCCTCAAGGGGGGAGATCAGCAGGCCCCCCGCAAAAGCTCAGCTCTTGTTGGCGGCCAGCACCAGCACCGGCTTTTCGCGGTAGAGGTTGGGGAACAGCCGCTTCAGATTCTCGACCTTGGGCAAATCGTTGTAGACGATATAGGGATAGGTCGGGTTGAGCGTCAGAAAGTCCTGGTGATAGTCCTCGGCCGGATAGAAGGTCTTGCCGGTCTCCAGCGTCGTCACGATCGGCTTGGGAAACACCTTGGCCTTGTCGAGCTGGGCGATGTAGCTTTCGGCGATCTTTTTCTGTGCGTCGTTTTCGGCAAAGATCGTCGAACGGTACTGGGTGCCGCTGTCCGGGCCCTGGTAGTTCAGTTGCGTCGGGTTGTGCGCCACCGAGAAATACACCTGCAGCAGCTGGCCGTAGGTCACCTCGGACGGCTCGTAGGTGATCTCGACGGATTCGGCATGGCCCGTCCGGCTGGTGCCGACCATTTCATAGACGGCCGTGTCCTTGTCGCCGCCGGTATAGCCGGAAACGGCGCTGGTGACGCCCTTGACGTGCTGGAACACGCCTTGCACACCCCAGAAGCAGCCGCCGGCGAAGACCGCCTTTTCGGTGCCGGCGGTGGCCTTCTCGTCCATTGCCGGCGGCGGGATCACCACCGCGTCTTCGGCCGAAACTGCCGGCGTCTGCCAGAACACGGCCGCGGCGGCCGTGAGGATGAGCGCGGCAAGTGCTGCTTTTGCGAAAATCGACGATCGTTTCACGGCTCCGGTCATGTCTGATCTCCCATGATGCTGGTGTGGATTATACGACGGATAGGTCCGCCGGGCTCTCACATTGCTGTGCGCATCGCCTATTTGGCCAGAGCCATGGCATCGCAGGCCTTGGTCGCTTCGGCTTTCTTCATGGCGTCCGTCTCGGCGGCGGCCTTGGCCATGCAGTCCGCCTTCATCGGATCTGTCGCCTTCATCGCGGTCGTGGCCATCGCGTCAGCCGCCATGGCGCCGGCCGGCTTCATTGCGTCCGTTGCCGGTTTCATGGCGTTTGTTGCCATGGCGTTCGCCGGCTTCATCGCATCTTCGGCCCGCGCCGCGCCTCCTGCGAACAGCGCCGTCGAGCAAAGTGCGAAGGCGAGTGCCGCCAGGGTCGGGCGATTGGTCAAAGGATTGGTCATGATGATCTCCTAGGGTTTGGCAGGGGTTGACGGCATGCAGCGGCGCCGCTGCGGCGTTGCGCAAATTTCGGAACGGGTTCTAATTCGCTGCGGCAGCGAGGATCGGCCCGCCGCCCGGCACCTGCACCAGCACCGCTGTGCTGAGGCCGCCCGTCGCCGCCGGCAGCGGCAGTGCGGTGGCGTCGCCGGTCCAACTGCCCAGCCTGGTCAGCGAATGCACGACATTGGCGTGCGGCAGCGTGCGGCCGGTGTTTTCTCCGCGCGCCACCGGCACCTCGACGACGCCCTTGCCGTAACGCACCAGCCAGACATCGGCCCTGCCGCCGGGCACCGGACCGGCGCCGATGCTGACCTTTCCGCCGGCGAGCGACAACGAAGGTCCGTCAGCGTGGCCGCCACTCGAAATCAGCTGCTCGATCTCGCCCGGCCTGGCGCCGACGGCATCGGCCCTGCCGTTGACCACCACTTGCGGCGTGAACGGGCCGGAACGGCCGAGCGACGGTTCATAGCGGACCTGGCGCTGCGTGAATTCTTCTTTGCCGAATGTGTCCTTCCAGCCGAGATAGTCCCAGTAGGTGACGTTGAAGGACAGCGCCAGCACGCCGGGCCGGTCCTTGACCTTGATCAGATTGGCGTTGGCCGGCGGACAGGACGAGCAACCTTGGCTGGTGAACAGCTCTACGACGGTCAGCGTCTGGCCGGCGGCCGCGCTGGTTGCCGACAGCACAGTCGCGGAAAACAGTGCCGCGGCGAGCCCCATCAGGGCTGTGCTGCGTTTCGATCCGGTCATCGCTGTTCTCCTGTGCGGTTCCATGTCCACACTTCGCCGCCGACACACGGTTCGTTACAGCATCACCGCTTCGTGATTGAGGAGAAGTCCGAGTTCCTAGAGCATTAGCGAGAGCCGAGGGGATGTCCGATCTCCCCCCTTGAGGACCCACAAGGGGGAGATCGGCACTCAAGTCGCCCCTATTGTGTGAGCACGGTTTCCGAAGGCCGCTTGTTGAACGCGCACTTGCCGGTCACAAAATAGGAAAAATCGGCATCGTCTATGGTGTTGTTGGTAAGTGATCCGCCATCTTCCCACGCTTGACTGCTGGTGATGCCGCACGGCACGGCCTCAAAGATGTCGACAGTCTTATTGGCCAGCGTCTTGACCTTGTCGATAAACAATCGGTCGGACGTGGCCGGATCGTCCGATCGCAGGGTTTCTTTCGTGCCCGAGGCCAGATAGCCGCCGCCAAGACCAGGATTGGGATTCGGAATCTTCATCTCCAGAGACAGGTTATCCATGTCCTTCACGTCGATCACCGCACCGGCGCCGGTCGCGGGATACATCGTGTTGACGCAGGTGGTTGCGTATTTCCTGGTACCGCTGATCTGAGTGATTGTGCCGGTGGGCAAGCCATAGAAGCTGGTCACCGTGACGGTCGTGCATACTTGTTTCTGGACCAGCGTCTCCGTCGTTCCGTTGATCGTGTAAACAGAGGACGTCCCGTAGCCTTTGGGATCGCCAAACCTGTTGTACGCGTAGGAGATCCTCATCAGCTTGTTGGCCGCCGCGTCACCGGGTTTGGTGCCGTAGAGCGTCACCGTCTTGTCCCACCAGCCAGAGATCTTGTCGACCTTGAACGTGGCTTGCACCAATGCCGGCCGCTTTGTCACTGCCGACGCAACGCCGACCTGCACCGTGTTGATCCTGGCGATCTGCATGAAATTCGTCGGCATGGCAAAGCCGGCCGAAGCCTTGATGCTGGCGGCGCCGTCGGTGGCGACGACGAAGCTGTCGAGCTTGGCCGTGCCTTGCCCGCCATTGGCCAGGTATGCCTCCTGCAGTTTTACCTGGCGGTCCGCCAGTGAGGTGTCCGTCGCAAGCGTCGTGATCGACAGCGACGCTGCATCGAGGGCGTTCTGCATCGATGCCCTGGTTGAAACCGCAGAGGTATAGTCGATGGAAAAACCCAATGCGGCAACCATCGGGATAAGCAAGATGGCGAGCAATGGCGCGAACGAGCCGCTCACCGATTTGAGAAATTTGCGTGCTGACAACGGCATTCCGATCCCCCCGAAACGGCGATGGCCAGTGGCTATCACGCCGGGCGCGAACTATGCTCTAATCTCATGGATCAAAGTTTAACGACTTTGCCGCCCCGCCGCCGCACCCGCGCCCCGCCGCTTGCCGATGTAGCGTGCCCCTGCTAAAGCGCGCCGCATGACCACGCCGATCAAAAACATCCGCAACTTCTCCATCGTTGCCCATATCGACCATGGCAAATCCACGCTTGCCGACCGGCTGATCCAGTCGACCGGCGGGCTGGAGCTGCGCGACATGAAGGAGCAGGTGCTGGACTCGATGGACATCGAGCGCGAGCGCGGCATCACCATCAAGGCGCAGACGGTGCGGCTGAAATACCGCGCCAACAATGGCGAGGACTATATCCTCAACCTGATCGACACGCCCGGCCATGTCGACTTCGCCTATGAAGTGTCGCGCTCGCTCGCCGCCTGCGAAGGTTCGCTGCTGGTCGTCGACGCCTCGCAAGGCGTCGAGGCGCAGACGCTGGCCAATGTCTACCAGGCGATCGACAACAACCACGAGATCGTCGTGGTGCTGAACAAGGTCGACCTGCCCGCCGCCGAGCCCGAGCGCATCCGCGAACAGGTCGAGGAGGTGATCGGCATCGACGCCTCCAACGCCGTGCTGATTTCGGCCAAGACCGGCCTCGGCATTCCCGACGTGCTGGAAGCCATCGTCAACGATCTGCCGCCGCCGCGCGAGGGCGACATCACGGCCCCGCTGAAGGCGATGCTGGTCGACAGCTGGTACGACGCCTATCTCGGCGTCATCGTGCTGGTCCGCATCATCGACGGCGTGCTGAAGAAGGGCCAGACCATCCGCATGATGGGCACCGGCGCCAGGTACCTGGTCGAGCGCACCGGCGTCTTTACGCCAGCCCGCATCAATGTCGACGAGCTCGGCCCCGGCGAGTTCGGTTTCTTCACCGGCTCGATCAAGGAGGTTGCCGACACCCGCGTCGGCGACACCATCACCGAGGACAAGCGGCCGACGGCGCAAGCCCTGCCGGGCTTTAAGCCGGCACAGCCGGTGGTGTTCTGCGGCCTGTTCCCGGTCGACGCCGCCGATTTCGAGGATCTGCGCGCCGCCGTCGGCAAGCTGCGCCTCAACGACGCCTCCTTCTCCTTTGAAATGGAAACCAGTGCCGCACTTGGCTTCGGCTATCGCTGCGGCTTCCTCGGCCTGCTGCATCTCGAAATCATCCAGGAGCGGCTGGAGCGCGAGTTCAATCTCGATCTCATCGCCACCGCACCGAGCGTCGTCTACCGCCTGCTGTTGAACGACGGCACGGTAAAGGAACTGCACAACCCGGCCGACATGCCCGACGTGGTCAAGATCGCGGCCATCGAGGAGCCGTGGATCCGCGCCACCATCCTCACCCCCGACGACTATCTCGGCGGCATCCTGAAACTCTGCCAGGACCGGCGCGGCATCCAGGCCGACCTGTCCTATGTCGGCAAGCGCGCCATGCTGATCTACGATTTGCCGCTCAACGAGGTGGTCTTCGACTTCTACGACCGGCTGAAGTCGATCTCCAAGGGCTACGCCTCGTTCGACTATCACCTCACCGACTATCGCGAGGGCGACCTGGTCAAGATGTCGATCCTGGTCAACGAAGAGCCGGTCGATGCGCTGTCGATGCTGGTCCACCGTACGGCGGCGGAAAAGCGCGGCCGCCAGATGTGCGAGAAGCTGAAGGAGCTGATCCCGCACCATCTGTTCAAGATCCCGATCCAGGCGGCGATCGGCGGCAAGGTCATCGCGCGCGAGACCATCTCGGCGCTGCGCAAGGACGTCACCGCCAAATGCTACGGCGGCGACGTCTCGCGCAAACGCAAGCTGCTCGACAAGCAGAAAGAGGGCAAGAAGCGGATGCGGCAGTTCGGCAAGGTGGATATACCGCAGGAGGCGTTTATCCAGGCGCTGAAGATGGGGGATTGAGAAGCCGGTTGGCGCGCACAGCGCGCCAAGCCATCGATCCAGTGAATCGATGGCAGGCTTCGAAAGCGGGGGAGCTGCCGGAGGCAGCGGGCCCCCCGCCAGCGCGGCGCTGAAGCTGCATGGTGGGATTGGGCAGAAGCGTGCGACAGGTCAGCAAGCTGGATACGCGCCGGCCATTGCGACCCTTCAGGACAGCGGACCATCATTGGAGAATGTCCCGCCTTGAAGTATCCTTGCGGCTTCGGGGAGACATCACATGCGCTCCACTCTGGACATCGTCGCCGCGATCGGCCTCGCCATGGGCGGCGCCTTCGGGCTCGCCGGCACCTTCGTCGAGAGCGCGTCCCTCCGCGAAACACTCTGGACGATCGACGGCACAGCGCTCGTGGTGGCGACCGCGCTGCTGACGATGAAATATCAGCGGCAGGGCAATGACTGGGTGGCGGCCGGATTTCTGACCTTTCTCGCCGGCGAGAGCCTGCTGCTCTCCGGCAATGCGGCGGGGCTTGAGGCCAGCGTGCCCTCCTATGTCGGCGGTATCTCGCTTTGGGCGGCGGCGCTGGTCATGGTCAGCGCGCCGAAAACCTTCGCGCTGTGGATGCGGCTTACCGCTGTCGTGGCCGCCTTGCTGTTTGTTGCGTCGGCGGGCCTGATCCTCTGGGGGGCGCCGTTGCTGCCGACCTCAGAGCCGCTGCCCGCTGCCGGATATCCCTTCCTGGTGCTTACATTCATCGGCTGGATCTGGACACTGCTGAAGCCTGGCCGTTGAGCCCGGTCGGACCGCCCCCGCTCCGGCCGCTTCGCGGCCACCTCTCCCCCACTTTGTGGGGGCGAGGAACCCAGGTCTTGTGAGGCTTCGGTGATTGGCATTCCTCGCCCCACGAAGTGGGAGAGGTGGTTTGCGAAGCAAACCGGAGAGGGGTCTTCCTTGGCAACGCTGCGCTTTCGCGATGTGCAAATGGCGCACCCCCTTCCACCCATCCCGCCGCCATGCCATGTTCTCGCTCGCGGCCGGGCAGGCCGCTTCATTCCGGGGGGAAATCATCATGTCGTCCTACGCTTTCGCGCGCCGCGTCGCCGCGTCGCTGTTCATTGTCACGCTGTTTGCGCCCGTCGCGCATGCCGGCGATGTCACCTTCGAGATCAAGAACAGCCATCCGAACGCCATGCGCGTCGAGCTCTACAGCCAGGACCGCGATCATGTCTGGCCGGGCAACAATCAGGATTACTATCTCAACGACGGCGAGACCAAGGCGATCCCGCTGTCCTGCAGTGACGGCGAATCGATCTGCTACGGCGCCTGGGTCGATGGCGACGAGAATACCTATTGGGGCGTCGGCCCCGGCAATACGGAAAAGTGCGACGATTGCTGCTACACCTGCAGTGGCGGCGAGACCGAGGAAATCGATCTGGTTCCGTGAGTTGCCCGTCTCTTGTTGGGGGGCAATCGCGTATGGGCAAGTGCCCCCTCACCCGGATTGCCAACCGAATTGTGAAGGGCAATTCGGGGCAATCCGACCTCTCCCCGAGGGGAGAGGAGGTCGCCTGCGCTGCGCCAGGCTCTTCTCCCCGGCGGGAAGAAGGTGGCCGCCCACGAGTCTTGCCTCCGCAGCCCGAGGGCAGGCTCCGCGGCCGGGGGACTTCATAGGCGATTGCTCCACCCTTATGGGGGAGAAGCCAGCGCAAAGCGGGCAGGGGCGTCCCGCCAACGTCAGGCCGGAAACGCCGGAATTTCAAAGCTGAAACAAAAAACCCGCCTCGGCAGGCGGGTCGTTGGAGCCAATTAGCACCATACGCAAATTAGTAGCATAGCTGCCGGCACAAAGCAAGAACAAAATGTGGTGCTGCGCGCAAAAAATGCGAATTCCCTTACCGCCGCGCCCGAGGTCGGCCCTCACGAGGGGGAGAATGCTGCCTTGACGTCGTCCTGACTGTCGCCATAGCGTAGTCCGACAGGAGACCCACCCATGGCAGTGGTCGAAGGCGAGAAGATCGACATCGGCTTTTCGGGAAAACGCTGCATCCATTCGCGCAACTGCGTGCTTGGCGATCCGCATGTTTTCGTGCCCAACGCGCCCGGCCAGTGGATCCATCCGGATGCGGCCAGCGTCGAGAAGATCGTGGCGCTCGCCGAAGCCTGCCCGTCCGGCGCCATCACCTATGTCCGCAAGGATGGCGGGCCGCAGGAACAGCCGCCGGTGGTCAACACCGTGCGCATCAGGGAAAACGGCCCGCTGGCCGTCCATGCCGAGATCGTGCTGGGCGGCGAAACGTCTTACCGCGCGACGCTCTGCCGCTGCGGCGCTTCGGAAAACAAGCCGTTCTGCGACGGCAGCCACGCCAAGGCCGGCTTCACCGCCACCGGCGAGCCGGCGCTGAAAGACGCGCCGGCGCTGGAAGTGCGGAATGGCCCGCTGACCGTGACGCCGACGACCAACGGCCCGCTCAAGCTCGAAGGCAATGTCGAAATCGTCACCGGCACCGGCCACACGGTCGACCGTACGCAACGCACCTTCCTCTGCCGCTGCGGCCACTCCGCCAACAAGCCGTTCTGCGATGGCTCGCACAAGCGCGTGGGGTTTGTGGGGTAGGCGGCACAGCTGCCAATCTCCCCCCTCGTGGGGGAGATGTCCGGCAGGACAGAGGGGGGCGCCGTAGAGCGCCAATGTCAGCAGTACAATGCCTCATACGCCATTGCCTTCAAAACACCGCGCAAATGCGCGATCGATGCGTAAGGTCATGACACCAGCTGAATTGAAGCTCTGGAACGAGCTTCGTGCGCACCGGCTGGTGGGACTCGGCTTCCGGCGTCAATTCCCAATCGCAGGTTACATCGTCGACTTCGCTTGCCCGGACAAGAAACTGATCGTCGAGATCGACGGCTCCCAGCATACCGAAGCCGATGCTGTTGTCAGAGACGAAGCAAGGACAGTGCGCCTGGAACAGGATGGCTGGACCGTTCTGCGCTTCTGGAACGACGACATCATCCGCGACATCGACAATGTCTGCCAGCATATTGTGATTGCGGCTGGGCTCGCCGAGGTGCCTTAGATCGCGGCAAGGCCGGCGATCCTTCGCGCCCCCCTCTGTCCTGCCGGACATCTCCCCCACGAGGGGGGAGATTGGCCGTCACCACGATCATCGCCTGGTGGCCCAGCGCTCGTGCCTTTATCGGCCCGTTCATATCCGCTAAGGGGCGGAGACGAATTCTCCGGACCCAAATATGACCGCCAAGCCCAAACCCTCACCCCTGTTCCTCGGCATCGACACCGGCGGCACCTATACCGACGCGGTGCTGTGGTCGGAAGCCGGCGGCCCCGGCGGAAAAGTGCTGGCCAAGGCCAAGGCGCTGACCACGCGCCATGATCTGGCGGTCGGCATCTCCGGCGCGGTCGATGCGGTGCTCGAAATGGCCGGCACCGACCCGGCAGCGATCAAACTGGTGTCTATGTCGACGACGCTAGCCACCAATGCGCTGGTCGAGGGCCAGGGCGGCCGCGTGGCGCTGGTGATGATCGGCTTTGCCGAGGGCGACCTTGCCCGCGACGGGCTGAAGGCGGCGCTCGGCACCGACCCGGTGGTGTTCTGCCCCGGCGGCCACGATGTCCATGGCAATGCGGCAAAGCTCGATCTTTCCGGGCTGGAGGCAGCTTTGCCGGAACTGGAAAAGTCGGTGTCCGGCTTTGCCGTCTGCGCCTATTTCGCCACCCGCAACCCGGCGCATGAGCTTACCGCTCGCGACCTGATCCGCGACAGGACCGGCCTGCCGGTCACCGCCAGCCACGAACTGTCGGCCAAGCTCGGCGGCCCGCGCCGGGCGCTGACGACATTGCTCAACGCCAGGCTGATCTCGATGATCGACCGGCTGGTCGCGGCAACCGAAGGCTTTTTGGCGGCGCGCAACATCGCCGCCCCGCTGATGGTGGTGCGCGGCGACGGCGCTTTGGTCTCGGCCGCCTTTGCCCGCCAGCGGCCGATCGAGACCATCCTGTCCGGCCCGGCCGCCAGCCTCGTCGGTGCCCGCCACATGACCGGCCTCGACGATGCCGTGGTCTCCGATATCGGCGGCACCACCACCGACGTCGCCGTGCTCGACAAGGGCCGGCCGCGACTTGATCCGGAAGGCGCCACCGTCGGCGGGTTCCGCACCATGGTCGAGGCCGTCGCCATGCGCACCTTTGGCCTCGGCGGCGATTCCGAAGTGGCGCTGGAGGACGGCGCGCTCAGCCCGAAGATCCTGCTCGGCCCGCGCCGCTTGGTGCCGCTGGCGCTGGCCGGCTTGATGCATGGCGAGGCCGTCACGGCGGAGCTCGAACGCCAACTGCGCGCGCCCAACCCCGGCCGCATGGATGGCCGGCTGGCGGTGCGCACCGGCGTGCCGGAGCGGCTGGCGGCCGGACTGACCGGTGCCGAAGCCAAGCTTTACGAGCTGATTGGTGCCGTGCCGCAGGCTCTCGACAGATTGCTGTCCTCGAACGCCCAGAACGCCACCTTGAACCGGCTGGTGTCGCGCGGGCTGGTGCATGTCGCCGGCTTCACGCCGTCGGACGCCGCGCATGTGCTGGGCAGGCAGGCCAATTGGGATGCGGCCGCGGCGCGTCTGGGTGCCGAGCTGTTCGCGCGCAGGCGCGACGGCCGCGGCCAGTTCATCGCCGCCTCGCCGGAGGCGATCTCGGAACGGGTGCTGACCGCGCTGACCCGCCTGTCGGCCGAAGTCATCCTCGAAACCGCCTTCGCCGAGGACGGGCTGGATGGCGCGGCGACCGTCGCCCATGCCCTGGTCCAGCGCGCCGTCGACGCGCATCCCGGCATCGCCCGCTTGAGCGTCGCCCTCGACCGTCCGGTCATCGGCCTCGGCGCCTCGGCGCCGCTGCATTATGCCGGCCTGGCCGAGCTGGTCGGCAATGAATGCGTGGTGCCGCAGGATACCGACGTCGCCAACGCGCTTGGCGCCGTCGTCGGCCAGGTGCGGGTATCGGCCGAGGCGCGGGTCAGCCAGCCCAAGGAAGGGCTGTTCCGCGTTGCCTCCGGTGAAAGCGTGCGCGATTTCAACGACGAAGCAGCGGCGATCGCCGCAGCGGAGAAAGATGTGCGGGCGATTGCCGCCGGGCGGGCGAAGGACGCCGGCACCGACAGCGCCGAGATCGAAATCGCCAGCGAGTTCCGCGTCTCCACCGTAGAGGGCCAGCGCATGTTCATCGAGGCGCACGTCGTGGCGGTGGCGTCGGGACGGCCAAGGATTGCGGTGTGAGCGCGTAATCTCCCCCCGAGGGGGAGATGTCGCCGAAGGCGACAGAG
>NZ_JAMYPX010000029.1:0-58909 GCF_040320585.1 Mesorhizobium sp. M0663 | reverse complement strand
GCCGGTTGGCCCGCGCGTTGAGCTCGCCATAGCTCAGGCGCTCGTCCTCATGGACCACCGCCACCGCCTCCGGCGCCTGGCGCACCTGCGCCTCGAACAGCTCATGGATGCACCGCTGCGAAGGATAGGCCGCCGCCGTCCGGTTCAGATCCTCCAGCAGATACGTCCGCTCGGCGGCCGACAGCAGCTCAATCCGGCCCACCGGCTGTCCGGCATCGGCAACCACAGCGCACAACAGATTCTGCAAATGCTGCGTCATGCGGTCGATCTGCTCCGGTGCCAATCGACTTGCATCAAAATGCCAGCGAAAGCTCCCATCCAGAGCGCAAACCTCAAAGGTCAGCAAATCGCCGCATAGGGCTGGCCCAGCTCTGGGGCTCGTCTTCAGATCGCCAGCGACGGAACAGCTGTCTGTCGTGATGGTGATGCCAAGCGGCCAGGGCCGGTGCGACCGTAGCGCCTCCACACCTCGCAATGTCGGGCAGCGCGCGATAAGATCCCGGGCAAAGCTAGCGTGCGCCCTCAGCTGAGCGAATTCGGCCGCCACCGCTTTGCGCATTTCCTCAAAATCATGTGCAAGATCAATGGTAACTTCCATCGGCACGACAGAGGCGATAAGCACCTCCACCGCTTTCGAACCGGCTTGCGATCTATCCGATGCAGGCGTCCATCCCAGTTGAAGCTCTGTTTCTCCCGCGATACGGGCGAGATAGATCAGCCAAGCCGTTACCAGGTATTCCGTGCGATCATGTGGCGCCAGTTTAGCCAAAGCACTTGGAATGAACCACGAGCTCGACTGCCATCTGTGCGGCGCTTCAGCCACGGACGCCGATAGAAAAGGAAGCTGCAATATTTTAAACTGCTCAAGCCGCTGTCGCCAAAAATCCTCTGAAGGCGCCAGCTTTTCATGGGCGGCAGTTATGCTCCGCGCCTGATCACCGCTCAAAATTGGAAGGCGATAACCTTCATCCAGATTGAAGTTCCTGGCGAGTGCTCGCGCGTCCAGCAGCTGACCATCGGGGCCGCCAAAGCAAACATCAACATCCTGCGCACCCGTTGCCACACGCCAGTGGCCGGAGTGGATTTCAAGCAGGGAACCCGCCGGAAGGCCCGAGCGTCGAGGCAACACCTCCAAGCGCCTGACTATGACAACGTCATCACCGACGAAAGCCTTGGGCAGACACAATCGATTGGGATTATACGGCCCAAAGTCTAGTGCACGCGTCATCGCTGACAAATCTCGCGCGGATCGATCCCATCGCAGACAGCCTGCCGCATCTGGGCGTCGACGTCTCGGAAAATAGCTTCTGTCGACTAGCGCCTGCGGACGAGCAGTAAGCTTTCCCTTCGCCAAGCCAGTTAAAAGCTCGCGGAAGCCCTCGACCGCGGCTTCATGACATCTGAGGTTCAAGCTCAACGCCGTGTCGGTGAGCGCAATTAACACTTGGCGCTTAACCACCAGCTCACCCGCATTAACACCATCATCGATACGATGCCACGTGATGGCATACTCGCTCTCCTGGGCCAGCAGCGCCCAGGACGTCGCGTGAGTTCCTGCATATCGTGGCAGTGGACCGTCGTGGTAATTGAAAGCACCTTGTCGCGCTCGCCCAAACATGTCCGGTGGCAATATAAGCGGATTGGCAACGGAGAAAATGCAATCCACCGGCTCGGCCTTCAAACGAGAGCAGAGCTCGTCAACACTCGCAATACAGGGGATATTGGCGCGAGCCGCCCACTCTGCGAATATAGCGTCGCCACACAGCGCCGCGCCAATGAGGTGGCCCATCTCCATTGCCAGCTGCGCGCACCTAACTGCGAGCGTACCACGGCCAACAAACACGCTAGAGGAGATTGATTGGGCTGCAGGGCCTTGCCCAGTCCAATCGCCTGTTCCGTAAGCGCTTGCGCGCTTCGGTGAAGACTGACGTGCCATCTTCACCCCTCGGCCAGTCCATCCACTAAGCTGGGCAGTTCCCGCCCTAACCGCCGCGCCACATAGCGGCCTAAACCTGTCACACTGGTTCGGATTTGCTCGGGAGTAACCGCGCTGAATGCTAATCGAATCCGGCAGTCTTGAGAGTTATCCAACGCAAAGAAGCTCATCGGCATAACAATGACATTGTCACACCTTGCACACTCGTCCACGCTGTCCGCGCCAAACCGGAAAGGAAGGTCAAGAGACAGGAAGAAGCCGCCAGAGGGTCGATTCCATCGAATCTGCTCCGGGAAAGGCGAAAACACACTGTCCAGCTGACGCAACATGACGTCGCGATTTGCACGATACCAATCCAGCGCGGGGCGAATCCAGCCACGCAAGCTTGCTGCCTGCTCGATCAAGAGTCCCGCCACAATCGCTTGGGTAATGTGGCTTGTATTGAGCGAGACGAAACTCTTGCGCTGGACCAGGTTTTCCCAAAGTGCCCGGCAAGCGCGCGCGTCTCCAAATATTGTATCGGGCAGTGTCGCAGCTCCCACGCGGAGAGCTGGGCTCAAGGTCTTGGAGAATGTGGACAGGTAAATAACACTTCCTACCTCATCCAAAGCGGCCATCGGAGGGATCTCATCACCTTCATACCGAAATAGCCGATATGGATTGTCCTCCAGAACGATGATCCGATTTCTTGCGCACACTTGAAGGATATCGCATCGTGAGGCCTTATCGAGGACGCGCCCGGTCGGATTGTCAAAATCGGGAATGAGGTATAGAGCGCGGGCCCTCCGACCACTCTGGCGCAATTGTAGGACGGCGAGTTCGACTGCCTCTGCAACGCAAGGCACTGAGTTGCACAATGCTGTAACGGCGACCCTTGCGGCCTTAGCTGCACCGGTCGCACCAATATACGTGGGATTGCAGACTAGGAGCACATCGGCAGCTTCAGGGCACAGCGCCGGGAGGCAGAGTGCGAGCGCTTCCTGGCATCCTGAGGTGATCAGTACGCGATCCGCCCTCGCGGGAACCCCCTCATCAGACCGGACCTGTTGCGCAACGAGCTCGCCGATAATGCCGGCGGTTCGTCCATACTGCAGCAAGTGCGACAATAATCGCCCGCCCCCGTGACCGCCAGCTGAATAGCGTTCATATACTACTAGTGCATTCAACAGCACCTGGGGGTCGAGCTTGTCGAAGAACCGCTCACTCGGTCTGCCAGACGCCAGCGAGACTGCCGAGGGAAACGTGCTCGAGACTTCGTTCAAAAATTTCATAACTGAACATTGCGATCTGTGATCCAACATCGAACCCTGCGTAGGACTATCGGCGAGCTGAGGACCACACCAGTCTCAGAGCGAGGGCATCATTGAGGTCTAAGGGCTCACGCATTTTCACGGCTTATTCGCCAGAATGATCAAGCTGATCAAAAAGGCACCCATCGTTTGATTGATGAATCCATCCTGCGCGCCTGAGTGCATGTCTTCGAAGCTGAGCCGCCTCTCAAAGCGAGAGGACTCGGATCCTATGAAGTTGGCAAACTGCGTCCACGCACACCTAGAGCTGACCGGATTTTTGGTAGTCATGAGACGATTTCTCCTCAACCGCGACCCAGATACACCATGACCGTGCAAGTGCCGTGCCAAAGGAAAATCATGCCAAAACAATTAAGTGGCGCTACTAAGATGACTAGTGTCCGACATTGTCGGACATTGGACGCAAGCATCTGAGGAAGGCTCGAGTTTGTCGCGCGCGTGCGGGTTGTCGGACAGGACGCTGCCAGGTTCCGGCCAGAAGCTCTAAAGGCGAATCCGGGCGGTGAAGGTACGCTGATCGAAGGCTCCGCGTCTTCGCCGATTGCTCAACGCGCGCCACGGCGTAACAGAAACGGCCGAGGATAATCGCCGCTGGGATGAAAGTTCAGTGGCCAGGTCACCGTGCCTGGCGCAGATCAGGTGACGCTTTCCTTTTCGTCGAGTTCGTTCGCCTCGACCTGTTCGGCTTCTTTGAGCCCGAGGAGAAGCTGATCTTCAGTAAGTGTTTCGGCGCGTCGGCCCGCTGGCGCTGCAATCCTCTGATGATCTGGCGCAGATAGGCATTTTCCGCTTCGCGCGAAAGCACCATCGCTTTGAGCGCATTCAGGTCACTCGGGGCGCAGGTGCAGGCGGCACGGCCGGTCCAGTCCGCGAGTGTCAAACGGTCGAGAGCGATGTCTCGCCGCTTGCAGATTTTTGGCAGTCTGTAGAGAGTGAGGTGATCGGCGCATTTGGAGACGGCGACCAGGCTACGATCGCTTTTGTCGGAATGCCACCTTCGATCAGTCTTGCGGGACCCTGGTAGGCCGGCGGGCGCGCCTGAAGTCGGATCACCAGCATCGCTATAGAAACCGAGGGGACGACACCTCGTCGATCAGTATTTTCCAGCCTGCTCAAGCTGCTCGAAAAGCTCTTGTACGTTGTTTTCAAGAAATGCTTCCTCTCCGTTCCGATGGATGAGTTCAAAGCTTATCCCCGTATTAGGGCATCGAGAAGAGAATGCTTGTGTTAGGCCAGGTCCCTCAATAATGGTCGTGTCGAACGACAACCCCCGCGCTCTAAGCGTATTGACCGCCGCCGACACATCGTCGACAGCTAATGCAACATGAGCTAGACCTACCCCGTAATTTTGGACAAGTTGAGACACCTGCGACTCTGGCTCTGTGCCTTGGCAAAGTACAAAGCACATGTCGTTCCGAACCATGTCCGCACACACCATCCCAGTCTTCTTACCCTTTATATGCAAACGCCGCCTAAGCTTAAAGCCAAGGACATCTTGAAACAGGTGGATAGCGTTATCTAGTTTATGAACCGCCAAAGCTATGTGATCAATGCTGTGTAATCGAGGGTCATGATGGCCATTTGCCTCGATAGATACTTTCAGAGAGCCATCAGACGGCGAACCCACGGGATAAGTCATTTTTTTGAGTCCTTCTGTTTAGGTGACGCAGCCAATTTAATGATCAAGCCATAAGCTTGCTAACAGCCTGATTACACATGAGTAGCCTCGCGTACGGGAATGGTCCATTTTTGCGTGGTCGTGGGACAATTTCTGCTCAATGTGAGCGCGTTTGTCGATGACTTGCATTTAACATGCCAACGGAAAAAACAGGCGCTGGCGTCTGGAGCGGTTTCGCCGCTGACAGGGGTCAGGTCAAGCCGGTCAGGTTCACGCGCTTTGAAGCGGTGGGATCCCGATCGTCTGGTCAGGATCATGCGCGCGGAGCGCAAGGCATGATCGCCTCAGGAGTTGTCGTTTACGTGTCGTGCCACCAGATCCGGAGAGCATGAGGAACTGTGGGGCGGTTGGTGGCGGAGGCTCTCTGAACGGGCCGGAACCGCGCCACAGAAAGTGCCCGTTTGGTCGGCCGCAACGTGACTGCCCCACAGTTCCTCATGCTCCCCTTCTCATAAAATCGCCGCTCCTCATGTCGTCGCGCCGAACCGTACGGCAATATCGGGGACCGACTTGCGTTCGTCCGCCAGATCGCGGAACGCCTCGTACTGGTCGACCGGGTGCATCCGCTTTGTTGTCGGCCTACAGACATGGACGTCTTCAACCGGACACGTTTGAACGCCACGGCGGACTGTCTCATAAGAAACCACGATCCCGCGCTCCAGCAGCATTTCTCCGACCAGACGCAGGCTGAAGGGGCCGGGAAACGATGGCGCTTGTAGCTGACAGTCGCGGTGTTCATTCCGTCGTCGATGCCGCAAACCCGTCGATTCTGCGAGGAGTCCTAAGCTGGCGTCTGATGAGGACAGCGTATCGCAAGTCCCACGATCCGGATCAGGGCCGCTTGATCACATCCCGTATTGTCGGGCGCGTAGCCGATGTGGCGCATCGTCAGGCGTGCCGTCAAAGACCTTGGCACGAGCCTTGCTGCACTAGCCTTGCTTAAGTGGAAACAAAACCACGAGCTCGCGCTGACCCGCATTGAAGGAGAAGTCGCATGTCCGGTATTGCGGGCGCGTTTGTGTTGCCTTCAAGTCATTCACAGGAGACGGTTTATAATCGGCTCAAGCACATGGTTCCGAAGCTTGACAATCGTGGACAAGCTGGGTTCGGTCTTGCAGCGTTCATGCATGCAAAAGGAATTCGATATATAAGGTCGTGTCGGCCACCACGCGAATTGGTAAACATCGATTGCGATGGGCAGGACGCGAATTTCAGGCCTCATGTAGCGATTGCACATATTCGCAATCCATCTTCCCAGGAAAACGGTGGCAACGTCGCCCAGCCTGTTGATAACCATAAAGCCGGCTGCCGCCATTTGGCCCTTTCGTTGAATGGGGCTTTAGTCAACGCTGATGAACTTCGGAAAGAATTGCTCGCGCGAGGGCATAGCCTCGACGGCACAACGGATGCAGAGCTTCTGCTCAAGTTTATTGAGCACATTTGCCAAAGAGCTTTTTGGCAGCATGCTCTCCCGGTCGATTACGAAAGTGTATTTCGTGATATCGATGACCGGATTGATGGAGCCGTCAGTGCACTTGTGTTGGATGGCGAAGGAAGTCTGATTGCTTTCCGCAATAGTAGTGGTTTACGTCCTTTGGAATTTATGCAAACCGAAGATGGATCTATACTTTTTGCTTCTGAAAATTCAGCTTTTGCCGGACTACAAGGCAAAACGGAGGAAATTTCGCCAGGCCACATCAAGTATTTGGATGGAAAAACAGGAGAATGCATTGACAGCTTCGTGGGCCATGCCCGACACAGCCCTAAGCTTTGCGTCTACGAAACGCTTTACATCGGAAATCTCGAAACGTCGATACGAGGCCAATCTCACCTGGCCACGCGGCACAATATAGGCGTGACTCTGGGTGGAACTATTTCGCCGAAAGTGGCAGCAGAGATGGGCTCTGCCCCTATTGTCGTTTCCTCCATGCCGCATACCGGGGGCCCGTACGCCGACGGCTTGTTCGCATCTCTGGCCGAGAAACACGGTGCTTTCGTCCAGCGACGTGAAGTAATCGCAACACAACTTCAGCAGCGGACGCTTATAGGTATCGTTGGCACTCGCAACTCGGTTATCGCGCAGAAATACTGTGTCGACGCAGAAAGCGATGTTAGGGACAGGGTTATCATGATGGTGGACGAAGCACTAATTCGGGGGGATACAAGCCGGGCTGTAACGGAAATGCTCCATGCTGCCGGAGCGAAGGCTGTGCATTGGGCGATCGGTTCGCCACCTATCGTCGCGCCGAATTATTACGGCATGGGCATCGAGACGATCGACGAGCTGGCGTTCTGGAAGGTATGGAAAACACTGCCACCCAAAAAGCGGATAGAAAGCCTTAGCTTTCATAAAATCGAACCGCAAACCCTAAGGGTGATCGAGAGCAAAATTGCCCTATCAATCAACGCTGCGTCCATCACCTTTCTGCCCTTTCACGCTCTGATACCGTTGCTGCCGGGAGGGTCCGATGGAATTGATCTATCTCCGTTTACGTTCGACATGCCAACTCCTGCGGGGGAAAAACGCGCGAAAGACAATTTGAATAGATCGATCACCAATCTCGCCTTTACCGAACTATGCTTGCCTGAGGTCACATCATGAAACCTACTCTTGTATTCGATTGGAACGGGACCCTGCTTAACGATGCCGATGCATTTCTACAAACAACCAACGCTATTCTGAGCCGCTTTGGTCGCGCTGCCATCGATATGCATACTCTTCGGGAACAGTGCGAGGTTCCACTTTCTATCCTTTACCGCAATCTTGGAATGTCGGAAAGCGAGGTCGCAGAAGTGGAAAACGATGACAGCGCTTTTTTTCACGACATGTACGAACCGCTGGCGAGCAAAGCTGATCTACGCGAAGGCGCGCGCCGCATTTTGGAAACGGCGCGTCAACAAGCCGTCTCAACCATCATTCTCAGCAACCATATAGTCGAGCCCCTTCGTACCCAACTGCGAAGGCTCCGAATCGACGATTGTGTCACCGAGGTTCTGGCATTTGAAAGCCGCGCCACTCAATATAAATCCATGAGTAAGGGCGACCGGCTTGGCGTCTACATGCAAACAAACAATCTGAGCGCCGAGTCGACCTTCATCATTGGCGACATGCCGATCGAAACTGATATTGCACGTAACCTCGGGCTGATCAGCATATCTATTACAGGCGGATTTGTTTCCGAGTCGCGTTTGCAGGCGGCGCAGCCAGACTACATCATCCATGACCATCATAAGCTGCTGCCCATTCTGAAAAAGCACGGCTTCTTTCGGAATGCGTAAATGAGTTATGCAATAGACCTGACTGGAAATCCGGCATCAACCGCACGCCTACGACACGGGACAAAAGATCGGCTTGGTCGGCGCAGGACACATGGGACTGGTATGGATCAGTCTTTACGTCATGGTGCCGAACTGCATATCAAAGCCCGCGCAATGCGCTGTCGCGGATGAACTTGACCGCGCGGAACGCGAACACGATCCCAGGGCCGATCGTGATGCCCGCGCCGGGATAGACTCCTCGCATGACTGAAGTCGCGTCATTGCCGCACGCGTACAGCCCATCGATCGGCTTTCCCCACTGGTCGAGCACCCGGCTATAGGTGTCTGTCGCAAGACCGGTAGCCGTTCCCAAGGTGGCTGGAACGATCCGCAAGGCAACGAAAGGACGGGTCTTGATTTGACCGAGGTTTGAATTCGGCTTGCCAACGGAAGGATCGCCGAGCGTCCGGTTGAACGCGGATTCACCTCGCTGGAAATACGGATCGACACCCGTTCGGGCATGCTCGTTATGCTCCTGAACCGTCTGTTCGAGCGCCTTGGGATCGAGGCCGATCTTCACGGCCAGCGCCGCGAGGGTATCCGCCACCTGGATGTACCCGGCACGCTCGTAGGATTTCGTGCTGAGGGTCCACGGCCACGGAAGAAGTTGGCCCATACCGCGCTTCTTGAGAAATTCATGATCGCAGATGAAGTAGAAGCGCTCATCCTTCGGGTAGCCGTTCTCGAACATCGCGATGCAGATGTCGTGATATGGGTTCGACTCGTTGACGAAACGCCGCGCGTCCGGGCCGACGGCGATCACGCCAGGGCGGCCGCGGTCCAGCCAGCCGTAAGGAACCGTCTGCATTCGTCCGCCTTTTTCGCGCAGCAGCGACACGGGTGTCCAGAAGCCGGCGCTCGCGACCTCGTTGTCGATCTTGCCGCCCGCTTGCAGTCCAATCTTGATACCATCGCCCGTAGCGTCCGCATGGGCCAGGCTCTGGTCATGCTGGTGATCGCCGCTGAGAGCGCTGCGAAGTCCGGCATCATGGGGGAACCCCCCGGTTGCGAGCACGACGCCGTGAGTTGCCCGGACGCGCATGTCCCTGCCGTCCTTGCATATGACCGCCCCAACCACCTTGCCCTGATCTATGACCAGTCCGGTGACCGGCGCGCTGGTCCAGATATCCACCTGCAGCTGTCTCAGGCTCTTGATGAATCTCGCAATCAATGCGTTTCCGCCACTGAACTCGGTGCCGCGCCTGTAGCGCATCCGGTCGCCGATGTAGCGCCCCAGGCGCTTCAACACATGTTTCATGGAATCCCTCGACTTGAAGGGATTGAGGAATCTTCCAACCTCGCCGGAAGAGATCATCATGCCGCCGAGAACCACGCGAATGGGATCGGCGACCAGATCGAAGTCCTTGTCCAGCAGGCGGCCATCGTACGGAGCGGGGCTCAACGCGCGGCCTGAGTTCACACCGCCGGGCCGGCTTGAGTGGTAATCGGGGGCCGCGGCGAGCATGAACCTGACCTCGGAATCCTTTTGGATCTCGATGAGTGCCTCGGGTCCGTCCGCCAGATAGGCTTCGACGAAGTCCTCCCGGTAGTAATTCCCGAGTTCTCCCTTCAGATACGTGCGGGCATTGTCGATGCTGTCTTCGACCTTCGCGGCCAAGGCATGCGGCGAGCAGGGTATCCATATCATTCCGTTCGACAGGGCGGTCGTGCCGCCGAGCTTTGGGGATTTTTCGGTCACCAGGACGCGCAGTCCCGACTGGGAAGCATACAGGGCCGCGGACAGGCCCGCCGCGCCGCTTCCGATCGCGATCACGTCGTAGACCGCGTCCCAGTGTGCGGAGCCCGCCTGCTTACGCACGGGTGGGGTTACAGTGTCGGCCATGGGTTCCTCGGCAGTCGTGCTTAGGATTTGTTGCGGTTCAGGGGGACGGCCTTGAAGGCTTCGGCAGCCGATTTCACGGCTCGCTCGATCGGAATGCGCTCGATCGAGGACGCGCCGACAAAGCCGATGCAATCGGTGGACCTGTAGACTTCTTCGGTATCCTGCGGCTCAGCTATCGCGCCGCCATGGGCGAGAAGGATGACGTCGCCGCGGACAGTGCGCGCCGCGTTGTTGATCCGGTTGATCCGTTCGATCGCCTCGCCGATCGCCTGCCCCTCGTCATGGCCGACAAGCCCGCCACGTGTGGCGCCGACATGAGGAACGATGCAGTCCGCGCCTGCTTTGGCCATGTCCGCCGCGTCGTTCGCTGAGGCGACATAGGCCATTGAGAAAATGCCCTTCTTCCGCGCCGTGGCGATCATCTCGACTTCGCGCTCGAAGCCAAGGCCTACGCGGCCACGGCGGTCGCGCCACTTGTCGCCCATCGTGGAGATCGTCGGGTAGTTGATCACGCCGGAGTAGCCAGCGGCCCAAAACTTGTCGAGAAGCCTGTCGAGATCGAGCCGGACCGGGTCCCACGCTTCAACGCCGCCAATGACCGGAACATCGGAGACGACATTGCGGATCTCGTCGGCCATTTCAATGGTCCGCGCGTTCGAATCCCCAATCCGGCTGGTCGGCAGGCCCATGAGCCGTGAGAGGCCCGTGCTGTAGACGACAAGCATGTCCGCACCGCCAAGCGCGGCACATTTGGCGACAAGGCCGCAGCTGCTACCGGCAGCCAGGATCGCGGCGCCTTTTACGGACTGCTCGGCGATCCGGTCCAGGATTTCGTTGCGGTCAAACATTCTCATCGACGGTCTCCGTATCGACGTGGTCAAGTACCCATTCGACCGCGGCACTTGCGAATTCGGGATCGTTGATGTGGCAATTGAGTTCCCGGACGGGGATGGTGTCGGGAAGCGCGGCGCGCAGGCCTGAGAGCCATGCGCGGTTCGCCTCGGGATCGTGAAACGGCCCGCTTTTGCGGTCGTAATCCGACACGCCTTTCGAGGGCCACAGGACCTGCGCGGGTCCTCTCGACGCCGACAGCTTTTGCGCCGTGAGGCGGCCTATCGCGTTCGTTTCTTCAGGCGTCGTGCGCAGCAGGGTCGTATACGGCGTGTGCGCGTACAGCCTGCGCTCGGCGAACCGGGGTGGCAACGAGGAGCGGACACCGAAGTTCACCATGTCGACGGCGCCGGGAGCGATCAATTGCGGAATCCCGCACCGCCCGGCTGCGGTCAGCCGATCGGGCCCGGCGCTGGCAGTGCCGCCAACGAGTTCGTCGGCCAGCTCGGTCGTGGTGAGATCTATCACGGCATCGAATTCACCCGCGTCGACCAGCGATTCCATCTTTCGCCCGCCAGCGCCGTTCGCCGGAAAAACGATCGTCTCAATCTTCTTTTCCCCAAGAAGCCGGACGCATGCGTTAACAGCGGGGGTCGTCACGCCAAACGACGTGATGGCTACGATCTTTCGCCGCGATTTCGCTTTGGGAAGGTAATGCATGGCGGCGATTGCTCGCGCCGCGTTTTCAAGAACCCGCGACGTGAACCCGTTCACGCCGAAGAGATCGACCAGCGTGGGATAGAGCAGGACATCCAACTTCCCTGCCAGTTCGGCAAGCAGGGCCGGGCGTGCGCTGGAGACCAGCAGCTTGGGAAAGCCGTATGGCAGGTCGGCGACGACTTCGCCGAACACGCCACTCCCTTTACCGCCGGCGATGCCGATCACGGCGGAGACCTTGCCGGTCTCGAAAAGTCCGTTCACCGACTTGCGGGCCTCGCCCGCGATTCCCGCAAGCAGAACCGCCGGATCATTGGACCGGAGCCTTCCGTCCTTTGAGGTGCCCACATCGACGAATAAGACGCTGCGTCCCGCGCCCCTGACGATGTCGGCCACGAAGGAAGCCTCGGCCTGCTTCGTGTCCATCGTCGCGACAATGGCCACGGAGTTTGCGCTGGTTGTTTCTGCGATCACGATGTTCCGTACCTTCCTGCAGGGGATGGAGCGGAGGTCGTGCCTTGAGCTCCCATGTCTTCGCCCTCCAAGGCACCGCTCTTGCTTTGTTGCCCAGGACCAGTAAACGCTTGGGGCAGGCTGGATAATCGGCTGCCGAAGGAGAGATGGGTAAAAATGGGTAGGTGGGTAATCGTAGACCGGCCGATCTGGACCGAGCGTGCCCCGAGCGACGATGACGCCTATGTGTTTGCGCCGAGCCTTCGCGCCTTGCCGGCCGGGTTTCCCCTTGTGATCGCGACGCTTCCCGTTTGCGACTGGAATGGCGAGTTACTGCGCGGCCTCGACGAGATCGAGCCCGTTGCAGGCGCTCGTTGCTACGCAGCGATCTTGATGATCGACCCGTTCACGCTTTGGGAGGACGTCGCGGATGCTCTGACGGAGAAAGGTTTCTGCGGCGTGGTGAACTTTCCGCCAGCCGCTCTCATCCAAACCAGCTCGGAGGCGGGTGCCGAAGACCATCTGAATTCAGTTGAGCTGGAGCGCATGAGATGGTTCGCGGAGAATGGCTTGGGCTTGGCTCTGACATCGACCAATCGAGACGCAGCCGCGGCAGGGAAGCTGTTCCAGAAACAGCCGGAAGCCATGCTCCATGTACCGGCGACGGCCCTTTCCTGTCCGATAGCGCCGGTCACGTCGCTTGTCCGTTTGGGCGAAACGGGTAGCGAACTGCCTGTTTGGTCGCTGCCGGCGCCGTTGTCTCCCCAAGACTGAGACGTCATTCTAGGATGCGGTGCTTCTTGATCTTGTTGTATAAGGTTTTGCGGGTAATGCCGAGCGCGGCGGCAGCTTTGCCGCGGTGAAGCTTGTTCCGGCGCAACGCGTCGATGACCCATTCTCTCTCCGAAAGGGTCGTGGTCCCTTTGGTTGCCGGTTTGGCTCCAAGAACCGGAAGGACCCGTTCCGCCGTGATCGAGGTGTTCGAGGGCAAGGTGGCCAGCTGTTCGATGACATGGCGAAGCTCCCTGACGTTGCCTGGCCATGCATGGCTGGCCAGCGCCAAAAAGGCGGAGTTTTCGATCGTCAGCGCCTTTGCATCCGCATCGCCCTTGGTCTCCACTGTGAAATGGTGGATGAGCGCAGGAAGGTCTTCCAGCCGGTCCCGCATGGGAGGAAGCATAATTTCCAGCCCGGTGAAGACGCTTCTCAATCGTGGCGATAGGGGCAGCGCTTCCAGCCATGCTCCGGCAGGCACGGTGCAGGTGGCGATTATCTTTGCTTCCGATCGCGTCGCAACCGCGCCGTTAACGGCGGTGAAGGTGCCGCGCTCCAGATAATCGGCAAGCTGCTCCTGACCGTCTTCAGACAGCGTGTTGAGGTGAAGAATGACCAGGGAGGTGTCCGTTGACATTTCCAGCAGCGACACCCGGCGCCGTGCGTCCTTTTCCGCTTCCATGCCGAAGAGCGCCATCTCGTTCTGGTTGCCGGGCGCCTTGCGGCAAGGGAAGGTAACCGGCTTGCGGTGCTTTCTCGCGCCGAAGGCATGCACCAGGGTCGCAACGCGACGCTTCCCCGTGCCCGGTTCGCCGACGATCAGTACCGGGTTCGTGCCCGTCGAAAGACGCTTTGCCTTGTCGAGCGCCTGATTCATCAACGCCGATTGCGCGATCACGCCATGGCGGTAGCCGTTCAGCTGGAGCTGCCGTTCCAGCAGGTCGACCTTTTCCCGCAGAATGTTGATGGTCTTGAACCCCGAGGTCATCTCCAGAACCGACATTTCGAGCGGCACCCGGTCGAGGGAAGAACCGCCGATGAACCCCTGCGTTCCTGTCTCGCGGCAGACGTCCATCAACTCCTGGGGCTTCGTGATCGGGCCGCCTCCGAGCAGACAGACGACATTCCTGTTGATGCCGTGAGCCGCCCGCGCGATGTCTCGCGTTCGGGCGGCGAGTTCCGCCAGGCCGATGGACGACGACGACACCGCAGTTTCAGCAGGGTTGAGATTGAAATTCATGCAGATGGCGCCCACGCCCGCTCCGACCATTCGGCGGGCCTCGGTCTGCGTTCGGGTGTAGGCGATCGTCATCAGGCCGCGCTGCGCCGCCTTGACGAGCAGTTCGACCTCGCGGGCGTATCCGAGACCGCAGCCTTCGAGGATGGACCTACGCGTCTCGTCCACATGGATCACGGACGGAAAATTCGTGATCCCTGCAAACCCCCATCGGGTGATATTGTCGAGGAAGCGATCGAGGTCGAGCCGAGGGTCGAACGTACAGGCGCCGAAGAACACCGGGAGTTTCGTGCTCCTGAGGATTTCGGAGCGGGCGAAACCGGAAACGAATTCGTTGCTGTTGCGGATGGGAAAGATCGACGCTGGAGACGAAGCACCCATCGCACGGAACCGGCCGGCGTTGAGCGCCAGCACGAAGTCCGCCCCCGCGCGTTCGGCCGCCCGCGCTGTCATGCCGGAGCCGATCGCGGCTCCCAGGATAAATGACCGCGAGTTGCCGAGGATTTGCCTGAAGTCCGTTATCTCAGGGTTTCCCGTTGGAATGCCGCGATCCTAGCACGTTTGCGGATCGAATGTTCAATTCCAGCTCCTGGGCGCCTCCAGCCTCGTCAGTGCCTTCCCTTCGGCGTCGAAGAGGTGACAGTCGGCAGCGGAGACGGCGAGTAATACCCGCCCGGCGTTCCCGGCGTGAAAGTGGTCGTTGGGCGACCGGGCGACGACATGGTCGCCGAGAGCGGTCCCATAGAGATATGTCGCGCTTCCCAGATGTTCAACGAAGTCGACGTCGATCTCGACGACGAGCTCGCCCGGCATGCCGGTTGGCGCCACGAAATCATCGGGGCGGATGCCGAGTGTCAGCGGGCGGCCACCTTTCGACGATGTCGTCTGTATCGGCAACCAACGGGACATCTTATCGCTTAAGGCGATCTCGGTCCTTGCCTGGTCGGAGCCTTTCTCCTTGCAGGGCAGAAAGTTCATCCTTGGCGACCCTATGAAACCCGCGACGAACTTTGAGGCGGGCCGATGGTAGAGATCGTGCGGCGACCCGACCTGTTCTATGCGACCGTCCTTCAGGACCACGATCTTGTCGGCCATCGTCATCGCCTCGACCTGATCATGCGTCACGTAAATCATGGTGTTGCCCAGCTGCTTATGAAGCTTGGCGATCTGCACACGCATCTGGACACGCAGCTCGGTATCCAGATTGGACAGCGGCTCGTCGAACAGGAACACCTTGGGCTCTCGGACGATGGCCCTTCCGATCGCAACGCGCTGACGTTGTCCGCCGGACAGTTGCCGTGGCTTCCGGTCGAGAAGGTGCTCGATCTGGAGCAGGGCGGCGGCGGCTTGGACGCGGCCGGCGATCTCGTCCTTCTTCATCTTTGCCATCTTAAGCGGGAATGCGAGATTGTTGCGGACGGACAGATGCGGGTAAAGGGCATAGGACTGAAAGACCATGCCAAGATTGCGGTCGGCGGCATCAATCTTGTTTACCACCTTGTCGTCGATCCTGAGCGTTCCACTGGTGATCTTTTCCAGTCCGCCGATCATGCGCAGCAATGTCGACTTGCCGGATCCGGAGGGACCTACAAAGACCACGAACTCGCCATGCCGAATGTCGAGGTCGATATTGCGCAGGATCTCAAGGTCGCCATAGGCCTTCCTGATCCCTTCGAGGCGAACCTCAGCCATGTTTTTTCTCCCACCATGCTAGCGCCTGACTCAGCGCTTCAAAGGTATCTGTTTCAGACTCGAGACAGTGAAATCCGGCGCCAGCAGCGACGGATCGTTGAACGGCGGAACTCCCGTGGTCACCAGGACGGAGCATAGCCCGGCGCGTTTCCCGGCCTGTATATCCGTCGGTATCTGGTCGCCGATCATCAGCGTCGAGGCTCGATCCGTGCCGAGCCGCGATAGTGCAGCTTCGATCATGTGCACTTCCGGCTTTCCCACGATGATGGGCTTCACACGTGCGGCAGCCGAGACAGCGGTCAGACAGGCACCTGCCCCGGGCTCAAAACCCGTCGGAGTGGGCAACAGCAGGTCCGGATTGGTTCCAATCAGGATCGCGCCTTTAAGGATCGCGTCGACGGCGATCGTGAGCTTCTCGTAGGTGATTTCCCGGTCGAGCCCCATGACCACGACGCATGGGCGGCTGTCAGTGATCTCGAGCTCCGCATCGGTGATGGCCTTCTTCAGCGAAGGCGCTCCGATGACATAGGTCCGCGTCCCCGCGGGATAGGTTTGCCGGATCAGCTTCGCGGCGGTCACCGCGGACGTGACGACGTTCTCCTCCCCCGCCTCCAGTCCAAAGCCGCGCAGCTTCGAGACGACGTCGCCGGCCGTGTGGGTCGAGTTGTTGGTGACGAAGCAGAATGGAATGCGCTCGGCCTGCCAGGCCTTGAATGCCTCGACAGCATCTTCGATCGCATTCTTGCCACGATAGACGACGCCGTCGAGGTCGGAGACGATCCCCGTTATGCGCGGCCACGCAAGCGTTGAAACCATGTCAGCCATTCATCAACATCCCGCCGTTTACGTGAACGATCTGACCGGTAATGTAGGCGGCCGCGGGGCTCGCCAGGAAGACCGCCAGCCCGGCGACGTCTTCCGGCGACCCGACCCGCCCCAGGGGGATGCGGCCCGCATGCCTTGCTTCGGTTTCCTTCTTCGGGCGGCCGTGCATGGGCGTGTCGATGATCCCCGGAGCGACGCAATTCACGTTGACGCCGAGGTGGGCGCATTCATATGCGAGAAGTTTTGTGAGATCGTGGACGGCGGCCTTGGAGAAGCAGTAGTCGGCCCCGCCCGCCTGATAGTTGAATACGGCGCCCTGCGACGACAAGGATGATCCGATATTGACGATGCGTCCGCCGCCGTCACGGAGAAATCGGTGCACGACCAACTTGGAGCAGAGGAGCACCGCGTCGGAATTAATCCGCATAGTGCGGTCGATCTTGGCCTTATCGCCGGAAAGAAGCGACTCCGCCGATTTGATCCCGGCGTTGTTGACGAGGACATCGAGACGTCCGAAGCGCTCGGCGATGGCGTCAAGCACGCGGACGATGTCGTGCTCGCTCGTCACGTCCATGGCGAGCGTGACCGGTTTGCCGTTGGCTTCAAGCGTGCCGTAGGTCCGGGTGAGCGCCTCACTGCTAGCATCGGTCGCGACGACATTGGCGCCGCTCGCCAGAAAGGCGTTGACGATCGCGGCACCGATACCGCCGCCTGCGCCGGTGACGAGAACCGTCTTGCCGGACATCGTGAAAATTGGTGGTGTCATCGTATCTCCAGTAATGTTCTGTGGTTCAGGAACTCGTCGACAGCCTCTGCTGTGGGCATTGACGGCTGTGCGCCCCTTCTGGTCACGCAGAGCGCCGCGATGGCCATCGCCTGACGGACCGCTTCGCGGACAGGCACATTCCTGGCGAGCGCTGCCGCGAACCCTCCGTTGAAGGCATCGCCTGCCGCCGTGGCGTCGACCACGACCACAGGGAACGAAGGAAGGAGAAAGCTTTCCTCGCCGTTCGAATAGAACGCGCCGCGCTCTCCCAGGGTAATGAGGGCTGCCTTGGCTCCCAGTTCGAGTAGAATTTTCGCAGCTCGGGCTGCGCTCTGTGGATCGACGACTTCCACCCCTGTGAGTTCGAAGGTCTCTGACTCGTTGGGGGTGACGAAATCGACCTGCGACCAGGCCTCGCGAGAGAGCCCGGTGCGCACGGGGGCCGGATTGAAGATAAGGCGAAAGCCGAGCCTGGGCTTGAGCGCGAAAAGCTGCTCCAGCGCATCCACGGGCAGGCCCATTTCGGCGACCACGATGGACCCGGGCTCTATGTGATGAGCGACTTCGTCGATCACGGCCGCGGTGACATTCGCGTTCGCGCCGGGATCGATGATGATCATGTTGCTACCGTCGTCACCCACCATAACGAGCGCTGACCCCGAGGCCTCGCCCGACGCGATCTGGACCGCTTCGGTCAGGACCCCGGCGTCTGTCAGGGCGCGCATCAAGACGTCTCCCGCCTCATCATCGCCGAGGCGCGTGAAGAACTTTGGCCGCATACCAAGCTTCGCCGCGGCCACAGCTTGGTTGGCACCCTTGCCTCCGGGATGACGGACAAGAGAGCCGATCAAGCTTTCACCCAGCGTGGGTAGCCGTTCCACATTGAAGCACAAGTCGAGATTCGTGGTGCCGAAGAAGATCAGGGGGCAAGGGTTCATTTGACAGCTCCGAACGTCAGCCCGCGCTCAAGATGGCGCTGTCCTATGACGATCAGGATAACCGGCACGATCATGGTGACGACCAGCCCGGCGGCCATGACCGGATAGAACTGCACGCCAGGATTGAGAAGCTTCAGCAGCGCGACAGTGACAGGCGCCTTGGTTGAGCTCAACATCAGCCCGAGAGCGAAATTGTGCCAGGCAAGGAGGAACACCAGCAGGGACGCACCGATGAGACCTGGCTTCAGCAGCGGAAGAACTATGTGCAAGACGACACGAAACGGCTTCGCGCCATCGATCGCGGCGGCTTCTTCGATGTCTTTCGGGATGTCCTCGACATAGGACCGTGTCAGCCACACGATCATCGGCAGCGTCACGACCTGGTAGACCCAGATCATGCCTATGTAGGTGTCATAAAGGCCCAGGGACTGAAACAAGCTGAAGAGCGGGATCACCACCAAGAGAACGGGGGCGAAGCGAAACCCAAGGATGAAGAACGCGATGTCTTCCTTGTAGGGGATGTCGCGTCTGGCCAACACGTAGCCGGCAGGGACTCCCGCGATCAGAGAAACCACCACCGCGCCGAGCGCGATGACGACGCTGTTTATCACGGGTTTGAGGAAGTCGACTTTGATGGTTCCATAGCTCGTGGCGCCCGCCTGGGCCGCATCGAACAGGACGCGGAAATTGTCCATTGTGGGAGTGAAGACGAAGCTCGGAGGCCAAGCCATGACTTCGCTCTGCTGCTTCAAGGCCATCATGACGATCCACACGAGCGGAAATGCGAGCACGGCGACGCAGATCAGAACCATTACGTTGAGCACGATCCTGGTCGTGAGGGAGCGCGTGAAATCCATGGGTCTGGCTCCTATTGCACGCGGCGGCGAACCGCCCGCCAGAGCTTCACGGTAAAGAACGCGCCGATCAACACGATGAGCCAGTTGACGACCATCAAGGCCGCGCCGCGGCCGAATGTAAGGTTCTGAAAAGCCGTGATGTAGGCTTGCACGGAAAGCGCCGAGGTCGAGTTTCCCGGACCGCCCTGCGTGGTTCCGAAGATGATGTCAAACTGGTTCAGGGACTCGATAAGCCGAAAGATCGCGGCGATCAGGATGTGGGGCGCGACCAGCGGCAGCTCGATGTTGACAAATGTGGCCCATGCCTTCGCGCCATTGATGCGGGCGGCCTCGCGAATATCGTCCGTGATGCCCTGGAGCCCTGCGAAGATGATGAGCGCGAAGAACGGGGTGTAGGTCCAGACATCGATCATTATCACCGAAAGCAGTGCGGTCCTGGAATCCGAAATCCAGGCGAAAGGCGCCAGCCCGATCAGGGACATCAGATAGTTCATGATGCCGCTCTGCGGGTTCATCATCGTCGTCCACATCAACGCGACACTCATGGGTGGAAGGACGAGGGGAAGTAGGATGACCGAACGCAAAGCCCTGGCCATGAACACGCCGGAGGCGAACAGTCTCGCGATCGCGAGGCCCAGCAGAGCCTCCAACACGACCGATGAGAGGGCGTAAGTCACGGTGACGCGAACACTGTTCCAGAAATCAGCCGTCCTGCCGAGCGCTATAAAGTTGGCGAAGCCGACGAACTTAGCGATCGGCCGGCCCAGGCGAAGGTCAGTCAGAGATTGGTAGACACCATAGAAGAACAGGAGAAGGAAGCCGAGCAGGATAAGGACGGCTGGAAGGATGATTGCAAGGCTGAACCAGTCGATGGAACGCCCCTCCAGCGAAGCCGAACCGGACGAAGCGCGCGCGCCAGGTCCTTCGGCTGCCATCGGCACGCTAGGTTTAAGTGCTTGGGATGACACGGCGTGGTCTCCGTCGTTGGCGGGAACAGGGCAGTGCAATAGTACTGCCCTGTTCCTTTTGATCAGAGGCCAGCGCGGATTTCTTCGGCAAGCGCCCTCAACGTCGTCTCGACGTCATCGCCGTTTACCATCTTCTGCATCGCCACGGCCCATGCGTTCATGGCTTCGCCGAAGCCGACACGCGGTGTGAAAGCCAGCGCGGCGTGGTCCTGTGTCTTTTTGAAGCTGTCAACGAAGTTGTTGAACTCGGGCTGCGAAGCGTACTTAGTCCAGGTGTCGTCCTGCCAAGTCGACGTGCGCGGCGGATTGACGAGCTGGCCGGCACGGGCACCCTTGAGCGCCACCTGCTTGGAGGTGGCCCACTGCATGAACAGCCAGGCCGCGCCCTTCTTTTCGGAAGCCGCGTTCATGGCGAGAGCCCAGATCCAGATGTTAGAATCGAAGCTCGTGGCGTTCGGTGCGTGCAGCGGCGGAGCGAAGGCGATCTTGCCGGATGCCGGCTTCCCCGCAACATTGTTCCAGAAGCCGAACATATTTGAGTCGATCGCCATCGCGGTGCGGCCGGACGAGATGCCGTCCACGACCTGGTACCAGTTATCATTGGCGAAGGAAGGAGCCGCGCACTTCTTGATCATGTCCACGTAATCCTTGTGGAACGCGATCGATTCCGGCGAATCCAGTCCCGTGTCGAGCTTGCCGTCCGTGACGACAAAATCGTGGACACCATAGGAGCGGGCGATCGAGACTACGGCGGTGTGGATACTGCTCCAGAAACGCACGCCTCGCACCCCCAACGGCGTGATGGAAGGATCGGCGGCTTTGAGTTCTTCGCACGCCTTTGCCATTTCCGGCGGAGACGTCGGAACCGCGATGTTATACTTCTCCAAGATATCCTTGCGGTAGAACAGCTGGATGTTCTCAAATGCATGCGGGATTGCCCAGATCTGGCCGCCCTCCCCCGTTGCGATCTGACCGGCTTCCATCTTCCAGGTAAGCGCCGCACGCAGGCTCGGGAAGAAGTCGTTGTAGTCGTATCCAGCATCGGTAAGCTTCGGATCGCTCAGGTATTTGTCCAGCGGCTCCAGGGCGCCACTCGGAGCGAGGTCCCACGCGGGCTGAATGCCAGTGCCGAACACATCCCATGCTGGCGACTTCGTCGTCAGTTGGATCGTCATCTTGTTCCAGTAGGAATCGTCTGGGTAGAGTTCCGGCGTGACCTTGATGCCGGTCAGCTTCTCGAACTCCGGAAGTTGCGCAGCGAGAGCATCCGCATAGGGGTGGATGTCGTAGGCCCAAGTTATGCTGGTCCCTTCGAATTGACGCCAGTTTACGGTATCGGCAGCGGCCGAATTAGTGAGCGATGCCGAGACGGCAAAAAACGCCGAAGTCAAAAGCAAGCTGTTTGCGTAGTGACGCGCACCTGTAACGAGTACGGCGAATGAGCGACCCATGTAATCCTCCCTGGGGCATTTTACCAATTTTTGGGTCCACTCCTCCATCCCGAGTTCGCCCATAGCCACAATAAGCGGTTTCCAACCACCTCGCTCTGAATGCACCAGGCCAACTGGGTAAAAACGGGTAACCGGCACTTAAAGGCGTTGTAGTATCGCCACCAGAAATACTGCTCCGTGGTGCTGGCCTTTGCCTGGGGGCGCAACACGGCAACTACCCGCTCAAAACGGTTGGTCCTCTACCTCTTATTCACCGTCGCTTTCCTCGCGGCCTAACCCGGCCGGAATATCCCCTGCCAGAAGTTTGTCCTTCGACAGCAGCCCTGCGTCCTCGAGCGCCTCGAAATCGGGCAGGTCACGCAGCGTGTCGAGCCCGAACTGCGAGAGAAAATTTTTGGTCGTCACATAGGTGTAGGGCGCGCCGGGCTGCGGCGAACGCGGTCCCGAGGCGATCAGCTCCTGCGCGCGTAGCACGCCGATCAGGTCGCGCGACACCTCCTTGCCGAAGAAGCTGGAGAGCTCGCCACGGGTGATCGGCTGGAAGTAGGCAATGCACATCAAAACCAGCGCTTCAGATTGTGACAATTCTTTCGACCCCTGCCCCGCGGGCGTGCCGAATGCACCGCGGATGACGTCGGCAAAGGCCTTTTTGGTCCGGTGCTGCCAGCCGCCGGCGACCGCGACCAGCTCATAGGGGCGGCCGGCGAGCTCGGCGCGGATGTCGTCGATGACCAGCTCGAGATTGCAGCTTTTGCCGACGACGCGCGCCAGCACCTCGCGCGGTACCGGTTCGCTGGCCGCAAAGACCACCGCTTCGACACGGCCCATCCATTCTCGCCAGCGCAGCTCCGGCGGCAGGTGGTCCAGTTCCGTGTCGAGCAACACAGGCTGTCCGTTCGGCTTGCGGCGGGCAGACGCTTCGCTCATCGCTAGAGTCCGAACAGCCGAAAAGTGGTGCGGCCGGAAAGCTCGCGCACGGCATCGAGTTGTTGCAGCCGCTCGAACAGGCGTCGCGCCGCAAAGCGGGACAGGTTTTTGGTCGTCAGCGAGCCCGAAACGGCGTCTTCGTTGAGGAGCGAAAAGATCGCGTCGCCGGCACCCTTAGCGCGCAATTTTGGTGCGATGGCGATGAGCCTTTCGGCGCGACGCGACAAATCGGCGGCCAGCCGGCAGGCCGCCGCTGCCGCTGGAACCAGCGCGACGCAGACCGCGCGCTCAAAACTTTTTTCGCCGGGCCGGATGCGCTCGCCGCCGGGCTCGCGGCGAAAAGCCGGACCGAATGCCTGAGCCGTCAGGAGCGGCAGCGGCCGCGGCCAGCGCAGACTTTTTGCCAGCACCAGGTCGGCCAGCCACCAGGCAAATAGCTCGCAGTCTGGTCGCATGGCAACCACGTGAGCGGCGATCGCCGCGGCGGTGAACGGCGCCGGCCGCTGCAATCCCGCCAGTTTTTCGATCTCCGTGGAGAGGTTGGCGAGCGCTGCGTCGTCCCAATGGATTCCGATCTGGTCGACGATCTTTTCGAGCCGGTCGTGAGTGTCGACCGACGGCTGCATGGCCAACTGCCGCCAAGCGCCAAGAACTGCGCCGGCGGGGCCGGTATCGGCGCCGGCCGGGCGCAGGTACCAAGCGTCGCGCAGCGCGGCCTCGTCTTCTGAGCGGCCGGCGAGCCGCATGCTGGCGGCGGCGCAGCGAAGCGCCAGCCGCTGGCGCCAGGCGTTGGACCACGAAGGCTCCGCCCTGGCGAGGCTGTCGAGCGAAGCCAACGCGGCGCCGGCCTGGAAGGCGGCGTCAGCATCGTTGAGAGCGCCGCCATGAGCGAGCGCCCAAGCCGGGACGATCGGCGGCGCGATGGCGGCGGGGCTGGTGGTCGCGGGATCGAGGCGAATCATGGTTTGGAGGGTAAAGTGCCCGTGCGCTTTGCGCCATGATCTTCGCGCCAAAACGCACAGCCTGTCGGATCAGCACAATGAACGATAATGTTGCCTTATCGTTTGTTTTGTCCTTACGTTAGAAATGGCCGTTGTCGCCCGCGTTTCAACGGTCGCAGGAGAGTGTCAGCGACCTTTTTGAAGACTGGTGGTCATTAAAGGAGGGTGGACGATCACGGTGCACGGGCATATCTGCCACAGACGCTTTCAACCCTGCGGGCGCAAGTCTGTCACCGGCCGGTAGAAGATCACACGCACCGACGGAACAAGCTGGTTGAGGTAATCGAAATCCCGAACATTGCCGGTCAGGACCGTCGCGCCCAGCAGACCGGCCTGGTGAAAGATCAGCGCATCGTTGAGGAAGCGGCGTTCATGCCCCTCCCCTTTCGGCAGACGGCTCAGCCGGAACAGCAGGCCGGCAAGCATGCCGGCGCGTCCCCAGGCGGTGGCGTCGGGTGCATGCAGCCGGTGCACTGGAATGTCTTCAATCGTGCCTGCAACCACTTTCAGGACCGACTTCGTCGTGGGGTGCGCTGGGTCGAGCCGGCCGAACAGGTGGCTGAGCTCGGCAAGGCAGACGGCCGAGTGCTGACAGAGCCGATAGGTCAGAAGGTCATCGACCACTTCGGGCGTGCGTCCCTGCAGGACATTCAGATAGACACTAGTGTCGAGAAGCAGTGCACCGCCGACAGGCGGCTGGTCCGCTGCCCAGGACAGAGCGGAATCCGGCCGCCGTTCCAGCCCCCCAGCACGCCGCTGTGGTTTGAGGGAACGCAGTGCGCTCCCGAGATCAAACGCCAAGATCAATGTCCGCGGAGATGCTGCCCTTGCGGCGGACGAGCCGGGCGCCAAAATCGTCCTCGAGGGCTAGCCGCGACAAGGCGAGCTCCAGCAGTTCGGTGTCGGAACTCACATGAGCGCGCTTCTTTGCCGCCTCGATCAATTCCGATGGTACCCTGCCCGACAGGCGTGTGTTCTTGGCCGCGCCGAGAAGGCCGACCGCCCTCGCCTGCTCAAGCACCAGACGGTTCCGGGTGTGGGCGATTCGCTCCTCGCTTTCGGCTGCCGTTGCGCCACGTATGCTCATCCTGGATTCTCCTCTGTTGAACGAAACATAAAGGATGTTGAACATGAAAGCAAGGATCGGCACTGAGAAAGAAGGCCCTAAGCCCTAAGAGGGTCATCACTGGATCGGACATGGCACGTCACCCAATGATGCGATAACCGGAACCAGCCGGTTGCCCGTACGCGACCGGACGCAAATCTCGGGAGCTATTGGTCAAGCACCTCGCGGTGGACAATTGGGCGCTTTGGTCGCACGTTGGGGCTCTCAGAATCGCACCACTGTGACATTCAAATGATCGAGAGTTTCGATGGGCAGTCCCCGTAATTTCATGACGCCCATCGACGCGGTCGACACCAGCGACCTGCCTGACATTGTCGACGTCGTCATGGAATGGGGCACCCGGATGAAGCTCCCTCCCCTCCCACGCAGGTCCTCGACTCGCGACAAGCATCACTGCCTGCGCATCTCGAAAGCTCGCCGACCGCGCGCGCGATTACGTCGAGGCGGCGAGTTCGGCAAACACCCGTCGCGCTTAGGCCGCCGACTGGAAGCATTTTTGCGCCTGGTGCCGGCGCCAGGCGTTTGATCCGCTGCCGCCAGATCCACAAGTCGTCGGCCTCTACATCACGGCCCAGGCCTCAGGATCGGAACGGGACAAAAAGTCTGTGTCGACCATTGAGCGCCGCCTGTCGTCGCTGACCTGGAACTATACGCAACGCGGTCAACCGCTCGACCGGAAGGACCGGCATATCGCCACCGTGCTCGCCGGTATCCGCAATAAACACGCCTCCCCTCCCCGTTAAAAGGAAGCCATCCTGCGCGACGATCTTGTCGCCATGCTGGAAACGCTCGATCGTGGCACGCTGCGCGGTCTGCGCGGCCACGCCATGTTGCTTTTGGGCTTCGCCGGCGGCTTGCGCCGCTCCGAAATCGTGGGCCTCGATGTTGCGCGCGATCAAACCGAGGACGGCTGCGGCTGGATTGAATTTTTCCCGGACTAGGGCGTGCTGGTTACGCTGCGAGGCAAGACCGGCTGGCGCGAGGTCGAGATTGGCCGCGGCTCGTCCGATGCCACCTGCCCGGTCGTCGCCCTGCAGACCTGGCTGAAGCTGGCCCGCATCGCGCACGGCCCCCTCTTCCGCCGCGTCACGGGGCAGGGCAAAGCTGTGGAGGCCGAGCGGCTCAACGATCAGGAGGTGGCGCGGCTGGTCAAACGCGCGGCCTTGGCCGCCGGCGTGCGCGGTGATCTTTCCGAGGGCGAGCGCGGCCAAAAGTTTTCGGGCTACTCGTTGCGTTCCGGCCTCGCGTCCTCTGCCGAGGTTGACGAGCGCTACGTGCAGAAGCAGCTTGGTCACGCATCGGCAGAGATGACACGCAAATACCAGCGCCGGCGCGATCGCTTCCGCGTCAATCTAAGTAAGGCGTCAGGATTGTAGAGTGCGGTACGCCCCCCAGCCGCGGGTGACTCTGGATGCGCCGATCCACCCCGGCGCCACAGATCCAACCCTCAAGTTGATGGGTTTCTAAGGTTTATTGGAGCGGCGCAAGCCTCCAGCTTGAAGAGCTGTTCCCAGCTGGGAACTCAAAGTACGGGTTGTGCGAGAAGTTTGCTTCTCGATGAGTTCTCCAGGATCCTTCGCCGACACTTGGACTTAGCCCCCGAGGGAAGTTGCCTGGCGGCTGCAGGAGCCTCTTGCTCGACGCTGGAGGAAAGCGCGCGTGGACAGGACGCCCACGTGCCAAACGGTGCTGATTGCTGTCAAATCGCGTGCGTCGCCTGGCGATAGATCCTAGCCGCTGAGTTGCCATTCGCGAGAGTCGCTCGGCCCGGAGGGAATGCCTCGTTGCAGGGTAGGGGCCGTGGGGCGTCTAACTTGTCAGCCTAGGGGGCGATCACCGAAGTGACATCGGAAGCGGCGCGGCATGGCTGCATCACAAACACAACCCATCGTCTCCAACGCAAAGGATGGTGACCCCCCTGGACTGCGCGAGCTCAGTGTCTCCTTCACAACGGGAATTTCGCCGCCGCGCCAATGTGGGGGGAGGGGGGATCTCTCCATGCGCCGAAACTTGCCTGCGCTTTTGTAAGGTCGCTGGCCGCCGTACGCGGAAGCCAGAGGGCAATCGGTACACCAACGTCGACTATCTACGAGAACAAAACGGGCAACGGGGCTCGCCCGTGCCCCATGCTGCGTGACCAACTTCATAGCTGTCGTTTTCAATGCCTGATGCGCGACTTTGACGGCACAGGGAAGCCAGCGATAACGAAAAGTTCCCAGCTGGGAACTGCCCTGTGTCCATTTGCTCGAATGCTCCGAATCGGGCATACCTCCAGTAACGGAAAAACCGCGTAATTCGAAAAGTTGGCGTAGTTGGCGTGGCGTTAACAGCTTGTTAACCACAGTCGCTATCAATAGGCGCTGGGTGCAAGAGGAGAATCTGGGTGACGCGGCATCTAAGTAGCCTTCAGTTCATGAATACCTTTTCGACGAAACTCGAGAAGGCACTCAACAATCTTTCGCTGGCTCAGTATCCTCCTGATGCGATGCGTACGATGCGCAAATTCACTTCGACGGAAGTGGCAGCATTGCTAGGAGTGACCGAAGCTTACATAAGGCAGGTCTCCTTGAAAGGGCAGGGACCTGAGCCAGAGACAACGACCACCGGAAAGCGCCTATATTCTGTGGAGCAGGTGCTGGACCTTCGGATGCACCTGGCGGAAAAGGCACGGAAGAAATGGATCAATCCTCGTCGTGTTAAAGGCGAGGATTGCCAGATCATCGCGATCACGAACTTCAAAGGGGGATCGTCCAAGACAGCGACCACTATTCACTTGGGTCATTGGTTGGCACTACGTGGATATCGCGTTCTAGCAGTCGACATGGATCCCCAGGCGTCGTTAACAAGTCTGCAAGGAGCGTTACCCGGATTTGACTACCGAGAGGGTGACACCCTTTACTCAGCGATTCGGTTTGATGATCCGGTGCCAACGGAAAAGATTATTCATCAGACGCATATCATCGGATTCGACGTCATCTGCGCCGGTCTTGAGCTGACAGAATTCGAGACGGCCGTCACCCTTGAGATGCGCAAGAGCGGTGGAACCAGTTTTCTGCTTCGAGTGTCACAGGCCCTCGAACAGATCGTCGACAACTACGACATCGTTCTTCTCGACTGTGCGCCGTCACTCAATTTCCTGACACTTTCGTCGCTCACTGCCGCTACCGGAGTCCTAATCCCAGTTCCAGCGCACATGCTCGATGTCGACTCCACAGGGAAGTTTTTGGAGTTGGCCGCATCTTATATGCAAATCCTGGATGAGGCTGGTGCAGGCGCACGTTGGGATTTCGCCAAATTCCTCATCACAAAGTTTGAGGCCAACGACCACCCGCAAGCCAACATGCAGGCCCTAATGCGCCAAGTGTTTGGCGAGGATTTACTTCTGAATTCGGTCTCCAAATCCACTGCGGTTGCGGACGCTCTCACTTGGAAGCAGAGCCTCTATGAAGTGCAACGATCGAGGTTTTCGGCACCTAAAACTTATGATCGTGCAATCGAATCGATCAATGCCGCGAACGCGGAAATAGAAAGCCTCATCACAATGGCATGGAGGCGTGAACAGTGAGCCGTAAAGATTCTAAGGGCATGTTTGCTGCTGTTTTGGGGCAACTCGGGGAGGACAATTCGGAGGAGGGCGTCAGCCGCCGCACGTCATCGCCGCACCTGATGAAGGTGGCGGCTGGTGTTCGCCAAATGCAAGAGCGTAGCGATATCGCCGACAAGTTACTGAAGTCAGGCGAACAGATCATTGAACTCGATCCCGACAAAATACGGCCGTCGTGTATCACCGATCGATATGATGACGCCTACGAGATTTCCGCCATTGCTGAGATCACTGAATCCATGCGGGAGCGCGGTCAGATTGTGCCTGGATTGGTTCGGCCAGTGCAAGGCAAGGATGGCGAGTTTCAAATCGTCTATGGTCGCAGAAGATTAGCGGCAGCTAAGCAGCTTGGGATCGGATTCAAAGCGGCCGTCCGCGAGTTAACTGATGAACAAGCAGTCATTTTCCAAGGCGAAGAAAACACCGCTCGAGAGGATCTTTCATACATTGAAAAGTGCGCTTTTGCGCTTGCGCAGCAGGAAGCGGGATACAAACGGGACACCATCTGCGCTTCGCTGTCGACAGGAAAATCGCATGTCTCCGAGATGATCAAAATCGCCTCATCGGTCGACAAGGAGATACTGCAATCGATTGGTAAAGCTCCCGGGATTGGTCGAGGACGATGGCAGGAATTCTCGAACCGCTATTCCATAGACGGCTCACTCGCAAAAGCTTTCGATCTTACTCGCAAAAACAAATTCCGCGACGCAACGTCCGACGACAGATTCATTATTCTGCTTGAGACGCTTCCATCGGATCATAATGCGATCAAAGAACCTGCGGGTCCGGCCAAGCCATCAAAGCCCAAGACTGCTATGAAATCCTGGGCTGCTCCAGACAAAACAGTCAGCGTCAGCCTCAAAGACAACGGAAAAACTACCATGATTGCCGTGGGAGAGGCTGAAGGATCGCGTTTCGCAGCGTTTATCGCCGGACAACTGGACGACCTGTTTGAGGCCTTTCGGAAGTCCATCACGAAACAAGGAGTCTGAAACCGCAAAAGAAAAAGGCCCCCAAACGGCAAGCCGTGGAAGCCTCTCTCTGAACTAAGCACTCTGAGAATCGCATCTCCACGAATCACTGTCAAGAGTCATTGGCGTCGTTTTGGCGAGCAGGTTTCTTTTGCCTAATCGAGGGTGAAAGAAAATGGAGACGAATATTGCAACGACGCCCTTTGGGCGGCGACCGATGACGCTTGGCATGATTTCAAGCCAAGTCACCGCAAGGGCGGTGCCGAAGGACGCGACCGTCCACAAATGGCATGTCTTCCAAGATATCAAGGACGCCAGGATCGCTCTGGGCGCCACCGATCGCGCTCTGGCTATTCTCGACGCGCTGTTGTCGTTCCATCCGGACACGGCGCTTTATGGCGACAGCGAACTGGTTGTATGGCCATCCAACGAGCAGCTGATCCGCCGCGCCAACGGAATGCCCCCAACGACGTTACGGCGGCACCTGGCCGTTCTGGTCGAGTGCGGCTTGATCATCCGTCGGGACAGCCCAAACGGCAAGCGCTTCGCCCGGAAGGGTCAGGGGGGCGAGATCGAGCAGGCCTATGGCTTTGACATCTCGCCGATCGTGGCGCGCGCTGAGGAGTTCAAGAATCTTGCGGAAGCGGTCAGATCTGAGAAGAAGGCCTTTCGTCTCGTTAAGGAGCGGCTAACCATATGCCGCCGTGACATCGTCAAGATGATCGACGCCGGGATTGAGGAAGGCGTGCCGGCGAACTGGGGCAGGGTCCAGCAGGCCTACCAGGCGATTGTCGGCCAAATACCACGCACCGCGCCCAGGCAAACCTTCGAGGCGATTGCCGAGGAGCTAGAAGGCCTTTGGGCTGAAGTGCGTGAAGCATTGGAATCATTTGTAAAAACACAAAAAGCGGACGCCAATGAGTCCCGAAATGGACGCCACATACAGAATTCAAAACCAGACTCTAAATTTGAATCTGAAAGTGGCTTAGGAAATAAAGATGAAGCGGGCGCCAACGTTGCGGACACCGACAACGTACGCAGCCTGCCGAAGCGCGAGCTGCCGTTAGGGATCGTGCTGGATGCCTGCCCGAACATGCTTTGGCTGGTGAAGGGCGGCGGCGGAATTCGCAATTGGCGTGAATTTCTGGCCGCGGCCGAGGTTGCCCGGCCGACCATGGGCATCAGCCCGAGCGCCTGGGAGGAAGCGCGAACGGCAATGGGTGAGCAGCAGGCGGCGATTACCATTGCTGCGATCTACCAGCGACAGGACCAGATCAACAGCGCCGGTGGATATTTGCGCAGCTTGACGGACCGGGCAAAGGCCGGAAAGTTCTCGGTCTGGCCGATGGTGATGGCCTTGTTGCGGGCAAAGCTTGACGCGTCGAAAGCTGCCGGAAACGGAGCTGAAGCCGCTGCCGTCGATTTGGAGACGGCAGGCAAGGTTGTGCGCACCGAATCCCGGCTGGAAATCAGCGATGCGTTGCGCCGCAGCCTCGACAAGCCGGGGCGCGGATCATGATCAGCCGGCGGGTTTCGATCCACACTATGACATGGACGGTGGCCGCAGCGCTTGTCGGGACGAGCGTCTTATGAGAGCATCGAAGGCATGAAAAACGAACACGACCCGGAACCGACGCCCGATGAAACCGCCGGGATGGTGTGGTGGAATTCGCTTACCGAATCCGATCGTGCGGCTTGGCTGGCGCGGGCCGGCAGCGCTGTTCCGGCTGATGCCTGGGCCGCGTACAAGCGGCTCGGGAATGTTGAGCGTCAGCCACGGACCGTAAACTGAGGACTGTTCTGCAGCGGGATGACGGTCAGCTCGCGGGTAGTTCGGCGACGAGTCCAAGCCGGCGGGCTCGATCGAGCAGGTTCTTGACTGAGGAGGCAGACCATTTTGCGCTTCCTCGTGGGGTTCGCTCATGCAGACGCTCGAGCTGGCCAGCGATGTCGCGGAGCGACAGATCTGGGTTAGACTGCGAAATCCCTGCCACAAGAGTCATCAGGCGATCTTCGGGAGCCAGAGGAGACGCCCGCTTTAGCAGTGTGGATTCGGCCAGGTGCTCGGTGACGAGCCACCTCACTGCCCGCCGCAGTCGTTCAGGCGTCCAGTCGAGGCCGCGCTGCTTCAGGACCCGAGCGATGTCGTCCCAGTTATGGTCTGGTCGCATCCGGCGGACCGTCGGAAGCCATTGGTTCATAGTTGATTGTAGCCGTCGGCCATAAGCCGCCTTTTGTATCGCGGTCATTTTCGCCAGGGCTTCGGGCCTGCGCTCCCGGATACCAGGATTGCCTGGCAGCCGCCCCTTCGATCGTGCAGCGATGATGCCGGCCTTGGTCCGCTCCGAAATCAGCGCACGCTCGAGCTGGGCAACGGCGCCGAGTACCTGTAGCGAAAACATGCCCTGTGGCGTCGACGTGTCGATTGGATCTCGGAGAGATCGGAAATGCGCGCCCTTCTCAGTCAGATCCTCGATCACCTGTAGAAGATGGCTGACCGAGCGCGCAAGGCGATCGAGACGCACGACGACCAGGACATCGCCGGCGCTGATGTCGCTCATCAATTGCAGTAGGGCAGGGCGAGCTCTCGACGCACCGGATCCATGTTCCTGAACGACGACGTCGCAGCCCGCCGATCGCAGGTCAATCTCCTGCGCTCCCGTCGCTTGTTCGTCCGTCGACACGCGCGCGTAGCCGATTTGCCGGCCCTTTGGCCAACAGGCCGGACTGGGCGCTGAGCCCGAACGGCCTAAGACAATTGCGCGGGCGTGGCGGTAGCACCCCGGACGCTCTGCCACCGGAGATTCATGCGACGGTAGCGGAGGGCGCCGGCGATGAAGAGGCGGACGAGTCGGCCAATGACGACCTGAACGATGGCTTCGGCGCCGAATTTGCTGCCATCGATGCGGTGCTCGATCGCACGCGGAATGTGCTCGACAGGCTCGCAGCAGCGCCGGTGTCACGACCGCAACAGGTCCCGATGGGCGAAAGAAATCCGCTCGTCTACGATTCCGATTGGGACGAGGAGGAACGGCTGTCGGACTGGCGGGCCGTGTTGAACCGGGCCACGGGCCAGCCGCCCGTGCTGAGCGCTGCCCTGCTATGGGATGCGTGGGAAACAAAAGAACCGCTGCAGCATCTGCCCTGGCTCGGACACCTGCTCGTGGGCGCCATGCTCAGGCAGGTCGGAAAAACGACCGCCCACCTGATCTGTCTCAACACCGGGCTGCGCGCCATTTCGCGCGACAGGCGGCGCGCCCGCGACAGGACGGCGCGGCTGATCGGATTCCTCGACGGAGTCACCGAAGCCGCTGTCTCCGGACTGAAGGAGCACGATCGGCTGATACTGGCCAGGGAGCAGATGGCACGACGCCTGCGCGACCGGCGCGGACATTCGAAGCTGCCGCGCCTCGTCGATCTTGTGCTTGCCCGGCCGCTCGTCTCCAGCGCGATGATCGAAAGGAAGCTGAAGGTGTCGACGCGAGGGGCGCTTAATCTCGTCGCCGAGCTCGGCCTGCGCGAAGTCACCGGCAGGGGACGCTACCGTGCATGGGGCATCCTCTAATAGCTGCTGTCCGTGAAGATCGTCTGCCACGCCGGCAGTGCGACCGGCATGACCGTGCTATTGCCGGATCGTTGGTCCTCAGCCAGGGTTGTCCCGAGCTCGGCTACGTCGATCTCTCGGAACTTGCATCCGTCCGGACATGCGGTTTCCGAGTACGCGGCAGATGCCCGCCGACGCGGGAGGATCGTCGCCTAGCGGCGATCCATCTTGCCGACCCTTCCCAAGCAGGTTGTGAAATCGTGTTAGCATAAACTGGAACAAACGACGAACATTCATTGCTGGTTAGGACATTTGGTGCCAATCTGGCAAAAATCGACACAGCGAATGATTCGGCAGGTAGGCATGCGTAGCAGGAAACAGTCGGAATTCTCCAGGCTCCGGAATCAGGTCGGCATGACCATAGACCAGGCTGCAGAATTTCTGGAGGTTTCCCTTCGCAGTGCATATCGCTACGAAGACGGCGGAAGGGTTCCCAGACTAGCGCTGCGCACCTTGCGCGAGCATGCGAAAAAACAGACGGACAACCCTGCCGACGCAACCTTCCGCTTCATTGACCTCTTCGCCGGCATCGGCGGGCTTCGACTTGGGTTCGAGAGCATCGGCGGCCGGTGCGTATTCACCTCCGAGTGGGATCCAAACGCTCAGAAGACCTATGCGCTTAATTTTCGTGACAATCACGAAATCGGCGGTGATGTTCGGGAGTTTTCACAAGACCCTGGTAAAATCGATGATCATGATGTCCTTTTGGCAGGGTTTCCCTGTCAGCCTTTTTCACTGGCGGGAGTTTCAAAGAAGAACTCCTTAGGAAGGCCTCATGGTTTTCTGTGTGATACACAAGGGACACTTTTCTTTGATACGGCACAGATTATAGCACATCACCGACCAGCCGCATTTGTGCTTGAAAACGTCAAGAACCTTGAAAGTCACGACGGCGGAACAACCTTCAAGACCATCATCAATGTTCTGAGAAACGAGCTCCGCTATCATGTCCAGTACCGGGTTATAAGTTCAGAACCCTGGGTCCCGCAGAAGCGGGAGCGGATTTTCATTGTAGGATTTCGCGATCCCACTGATTTCGATTTCAGGGCGCTGAAACTTCCCGATCCCAAGACCGGGCCGAAGCTGAAAGACATCCTCGAGCCCCACGACGAGGTTGATCCGAAATACACCCTGACACCTCGCCTCTGGGAATATCTACAGGGGTACAAGGCGAAGCACCTGGCCAAGGGGAATGGATTCGGTTACAGCCTTTTCGGCCCTGAGGATGTTTCCCGAACGCTGTCTGCGCGATACTACAAAGACGGCTCGGAAGTGCTGATCGACCAGCCGGGCAAGCGTCCACGGCGTCTCACCCCCTTGGAGTGCGCCCGTCTTATGGGTTTTGACAGGGGCGACCGTCGTTTCCACATTAAGGTTTCAGACACGCAGGCCTATCGCCAGTTCGGCAATGCCGTGGTCGTGCCCGTTGTAGAGTTCGTTGCGAAAGCTATGCAGCCTCACATTTTGAAAGCCGTTGCCGCAAAACGCGGAACTGCCGCACAGCCCCACATTGTTCAGGCGATCACGCGTCCTGACCGCGAACCGGCGGCGGCATATGGCTGACGTCGTTGCTCCCGACGTCCGCAGCCGCATGATGGCGGGGATTCGCGGGACTAACACAAAGCCCGAATTGACCCTTCGCCGTGGACTGCATGCGCTCGGATTCAGGTTCCGCCTGCACGATCGTAAATTGCCCGGACGGCCTGACATCGTGCTTCCGCGCTATCGAGCAGTAATCTTCGCGCATGGTTGCTTTTGGCACGGCCACAACTGCCACCTGTTCCGGATGCCGTCCACACGGCCGGAATTTTGGGAGGCCAAGATTGTCAGGAACCGCGAGGTGGATGCTCGCGCTTTCGATGCCCTCGCAAAGCTTGGCTGGCGGCAGGGAATCGTATGGGAATGCGCCTTGAAGGGGCGCATCCGATTGCCGCTTGAGGATATCATCGGCGAGTGTGCCGCTTGGCTTATGTCGGACTCTCCGAGGCTGGAGATCAGGGGAAGGGAGTGACCATGCGGCGGGGGCTGCTTTCCGATCATTTCGAAGGTGTCGCGGCCAAGCGACTAGCGGCCGTAGATGCCAATCCCCAGTCTTCGAACCAGCACGAAGTTACCGGATCGGAACCTCTGGTTCGCATTCTTGGGGATCAGGATCGAAAAAGCCCGAGAGGCGGAGAAGACGACCGTTTCCCTGCCACCTACATCTGGCTAGGAGCCGAGCAGGAAGCAATCTCGGAGGAAGGGCGGCTGTCCTGGTACAACTCCAGGCGAAATGATCCAAAACGAGGTGCCGAGTGGCGACTCTACTACCAAGGGAATGCCGTCACCGAAATGATGCGGCCTGGCGATGTCCTATTCGTGGCCCGCAAACGCGACGACCATCTCCTGTTCATCGTGACGCCTGACGGCAGCACCATCCGGAACCAGCTACTTTGGCTTTTCGGCATGGACGATCAATTGGGGTTTCAGTTCGAATCCCAGGAGATTAGTGCCGACAACGCTGCCGAACTCGACTTCGCTGCTCGATACGTTCTTGACGAACTCGGCATTGAGCCGGAGGAACCGGAAGCTGATCGGCTTGATACCCTGATCGAGCGTTTCAGGTTGAAATTTCCGACAACGCGCGTTTTCTCGGAACTTGCGCGTTCCTCATTGCCGGATGTCTCTGCACGAGATTCTCCCGACGATGCTCTGGTCCTTTGGATGGAGAGAGAGGAACAGCTTTTCCGGCGCCTTGAGCGGCACATAGTTGCCGAGAGGATAAACACGGGTTTCGCATCGGACGACGGTGCGGATGTGGATGGATTTCTTGGGTTTTCCCTTAGTGTCCAGAACCGACGAAAGTCGCGGGCCGGGTCAGCCTTGGAAAATCACCTGGAAGCGGTCTTCAATGCCCACAACATCCGCTACGCGAGGGGCGTCGAGACGGAGAACAGAAACAAGCCTGATTTCCTGTTTCCGGGACAGGTCGAGTACCGGGATGCGGATTTCCCCGCTGCGAGGCTGACAATGCTGGGATCAAAATCGACCTTGAAGGACCGATGGCGGCAGGTGCTTTCCGAGGCAGTCCGGATTGATCAGAAGCACTTGTTGACCATGGAGCCGGGCATCTCGGAAAACCAGACAAACGAAATGCGGGCCAAGCAACTGCAACTTGTGCTGCCCAGGAAGCTTCACGAAACCTTCAAAGTGTCCCAGCAGGCTTGGTTGATGGATGTCGCAGGTTTCCTGGCGTTGGTTGCAATGAGGCAAGTGTAGACTCAAAGGTTGGCGGCAGGTGCCGCCTTAACGTGGTCCCTTCGTCGGAGTCAGTCGGTCCCGGTTCCCCGCTGGAGCGGGCGCTATGCTGAACCTCCTGCGGCTGCCATCGTCAACCGAGCTCAGGGCCGCGAATTTGCTTCGATGACCGCGCGGCTTGCATCCGTCTGGCGGACGCGCCGGCCATCTACGCTTTATGCGCTGCTCTTTTGTGAGTTAGCCATCGTGCCCATTTTCGTGACAGCCACGAAAATCGCTTGGATGGCCATGTATCGGACGACACCTCCCCTTGCCGCTTTGTAGAGCCCGTTCCACAATAGTCGAATGGGTGAGCCTTGCTGGAAAGTTAGAGGATCGGAGCTGGTTCGCGTAGCTGCAGACCAGTCCGAGAGCGTACCGTCGGCGGATGAAATTTACACCGCGCTTGTCGAGCGCCAGCCCGTGTGGGAAGGCATGCCCGCCGACGTGCCGGGCATCCGCATCTCGCGGTATCCTCTCGCTCCTGTTCTCACGATCAACCAAGGCGAGAATTGCGTGCCTGCCTACGCCTTGTCTGGCTCATCGCGCGGAATCGAGGTTCCGCTTTTGCCGGTCGACCTTGCGAGGGGTCATCTCCTGTACGACGGTGTATGGTACGCGGTCGATGCCGCGCAGGGGGAACTGCTTGGCGGACTGCTCAGCGAAACCGGCACAGGGCCCGGACCAGCCCGTTCGCTAAAGGGATTTCTGCATCTCAGGAAGAAGGCGCTGGAGGGCGGTCCAGTCGTGGACAACCTGGCAGACCAGGCAATCTCGCCATTGGCATTCACGCCTCCGGCCGTCCAAGCGCCGGCGGGCATCGTCGCCACGCTATATTCGTACCAGACAGCCGGGTGGCGATGGCTGCAGTTCCTGCTCTCCGAAGGCGTTGGCGGCCTGCTCGCGGACGAAATGGGACTTGGAAAGACGCTGCAGATCATAAGCGTGCTCAGCGATTCCGGATCTGGCTCGTTTTCGCCCTCGCTGATTTTCGCACCAGGCTCGTTGTTGGAGAACTGGCGTCGGGAGCTTGTGCGTTTTGCACCGGGCTTGCGCGTCCTCAAGCATCACGGTCCGCTTCGAACCGGGCGACCGGCCGAGCTTCAGGCGTATGATGTGGTGGTGACGTCCTACGACAGCGCCGTCCGGGACAACAGCCTGCTGAACATGGTCGCCTGGCGGGCGATCATCCTCGACGAGGCGCAGTACATAAGAAATCCGGACGCACAACGGACCCGGGCCGTAAAACACCTCCGGCGCGAAGTCGGTCTGGCTGTCACGGGAACGCCTGTCGAGAACCGGCTCCTCGACTTGTGGTCCATCATGGATTTTGTCCTGCCTGGATATCTAGGCGACAAGGCCTCGTTCGAGAAACATTATACGGAGGATGTTGACGGTGCTGCGCGTCTTGAGCCGCTTGTCTCGCCGCTGATGCTGCGGCGACGAGTGGCCGAGGTCGCGCAGGACCTGCCCGCGCGAATAGATATTCCGCAGGTCATCGAGCTGGAAGAGGCCGAAGCCGGGGCCTATGAGGCCATGCGCCGGGACATCGCAGACAAGTATGGTTCGGCAGCAACTCTCGTTGCCCTCACAACACTTCGCCAGTTCTGCGCGCACCCGGCGCTTCTTGATAAGGCGGGAGGCAACGATCCGATGGCCTTCAGCAAGTTCAGGCGCCTCGACGAGATCCTCGAGGAAATATTCTCCTTGGGTGAGAAGGTTATCATCTTCACCTCCTACACGCGCATGGCCGATATGATAGCCGTCCATGTACGCCAGCGCTTTCGCGCCTTCGCCGGCATCATCGACGGGCGGCTCCCCATCGATGAGCGTCAGACACTCATCGACCAATTCGGTGAGGTTCAGGGTGGTGCGGCCCTGGTGCTCAATCCGAAGGCAGGAGGTACAGGCCTGAACATCACTGCGGCAAACCACGTCATCCACTATAATCTCGAATGGAATCCGGCCTTGGAAGACCAAGCATCTGCACGAGCGCACAGGCGTGGCCAGGAGCTGCCTGTCACTGTCCATCGCCTGTTTGTGGCGGATACCGTCGAGGATGTTGTCCACGACCGTATGTCCCGCAAACGGGCAATTTCCGGGACGGCCGTCGTCGGCGTAGAGGGGCGCGATGAAGATTACGCCGACATTGTTGGCGCTCTTAGCCGCTCGCCAGTGAGGGAAATGGGGTGACAATGGTAGATCGCAGCATCGCCAAAGTGCTGAGCGCGAACGACACAGGGGACACCGGAGGCCATCAGGCCGGCATTCTCGTACCGAAGGAGGAGGGCATCCTCGCCTTTTTTCCGGAGCTGGACAGCTCCCTTTACAATCCGCGCTGTCACCTCACATTCGTCGACGAAAGCGGCTCATATTGGGAGTTTGCCTTCATCTACTACAATAACGCTTTGTTTAGCGGTACCCGCAATGAATTCCGGCTGACGAGAATGACCAAATATATCCGTCAGTCTGCACTCGTTCCCGGGGATGAGATAATACTTTCGCAAGACAGAGGGCAGTACCGTATCTCGCATCGACTCAAAAACCGAAGCGGACGCGCTGCGGGAAGCGTTCTGAAACTTGGCACCGGATGGCGAATAATCGACATTTGAAGGGGAGGACAAAGACATGGAAGAGATTGAGCTGCCGCCCGATCCGGAACGGATGATCGAAGGTCTGCGCGATACCGGTTATGAATTCGACACTGCCGTCGCCGACATCGTCGACAATTCCATAGCCGCCAACGCCACAAAGGTCGAACTTTGGCTCGCTGCCGACCTCCGCGGAAATATCAGACTCTCGATCGCTGACAACGGCGACGGCATGGACCGTGAAGGCCTGATCAATGCAATGCAGTATGGCTCGAAGGTACGGCCGAGCGCTGCCAGCCTCGGCAAGTACGGGCTTGGCCTCAAGACCGCCTCCACCGCTTTTTGCAAACGTCTCTCGGTGATTTCGCGGCCGGGCGGTGATGTTGCACCGCTAATGGCCACGTGGGATCTTTATCATGTTGCCAAGGCGCGCAAGTGGGCCCTTCTCCTTACCGACGAAGTGGACGAAGAGGCATTGGAACAGCTTGAGGCCGTCGGCCCGGGTCATGCCGGGACCGTGGTGCTCTGGGAGAAGGTGGATCGCCTTCTCAAGAGCTACCAGGATCCGACCGGGAAACATGCAAGAAAGGCCCTGGAGGCGAAGGAGGGCGGCCTCCGTGAGCATCTTGCGATGATCTACCAGCGTTTCCTTGATCCGGAAGATAACCGGGCCGGGAACGTCGAAATCAAGCTTAACGGTAAAGATGTAACCGCTTGGGACCCCTTCCAGCGTAAGCTTTCGGAGCTGGTCGCCCAGGAAACGGTGCCTACAGAATTGCCGGACGGTCGCGAAGCCAAGTTCGACGTTAAGGCATTCATCCTCCCGCGGCGAGAAGAGTTCCCGGACGACAGATTGGCGAAGGAGGCGATGCTTTCCAACGATCGGCAGGGCATCTACATTTACCGCGAGAACCGGCTGATTCATGCAGCCGACTGGCTCGGGATGTATCAGAAGGAGCCGCACCTCACCCTGCTGCGCGTTGAGTTTTCTTTCGACAACAAGCTCGACGACGCTTTCCACCTCGACATAAAGAAATCGCAGATCATCCTGAACGAGACGCTGTCGGAATATCTCAAGGAGCAGTTCCTGCCCGCTCCGCGACGAGAGGCTAACCGGCGTTCCCGTGAGGGCCAACAGGCCGCGATCGGCAAGAAGGGAGAGGGCGCGCACGATACCTCAAACGCCAATATCCGTAACCGGGAGGCGGCGGCCGGCGGGGCGAAGGTCAATGTGGCCGATCCGAACACTGGTGAGGCGCTGGTGCAGAATTCGCGCGGCTCATTCCGGCTCAAGCTGGCAATCACTTCGGCGAAGCGGCCCGGCGAGGTCTTTGTTCAGCCGGTCGAAGGAATCACAAACGGCTTGCTGTTCCAGCCCGCGCTCATCGAAGGACATCGCGCGGTTCAACTCAACACCACCCACCCCTACTATCACAAGGTCTACGTGCCGAACCTCAATCGCAGCGTCACTTTGCAGGGTCTCGATTCGCTGATGTGGGCGCTGTGCGTCGCGGAGCTGACGACTGTTCAGGATACGACCGCAGCACTCTTCGGTGACATGCGTTTCGAGGTTTCCCGCATACTGTCCAAGCTGGTGGAGGGTTTGCCCGATCCCGAGATAGAGCAGGATGTCGCTTGATGCACGGGCGCTAGCCGAGCGCGTCTCGTCTGAACTTGGACTGCCTTTCATCGGCAAGGAAGGTCGTGACAAGGATTCCGGCCGTTGGTTTGAACTCCAGCCGGCTGACCATCCTGCCGGACAGACCTTCTCGATCAAGACGACGGTCGGGTGGCGACGGCTTGAGGTGAACTTCAAGCCTGGCAACTTCGCGGGAGAGTTGCTCGGTGAGATGGGCCACGCCGACCCGGACGGACGTGCGGTATTCCGGGCTGTTCTCGACCTTTGCGTTGCCGACGGTGCCGAGATCGAGATGCGGGTCAATGGCGAACGGCAGCTCTATGTGACCCCCTCAATATGGGAAAGCGATTGGCGAACGATGGCGCTCACGCTTCGGCGAGGCATGCTGGCCATCAACGACGGGAACGAGGACGAGGATTCACGGTTGATTGAGCTGTGGACGTCACGCGCAGCAACCGCAATTCTCGCGCTGCTCCCTTTGGAACCCGCCCATGATGATGATGTCGTTCCGGAAGTGCAGGGTCTGCCGGAGGGCGCGCGTACCAAGGTTGAGATGAACAGATATGAACGGGACCGGCGAAACCGGGCTGCCGCGCTCACGATTCACGGTTACGCGTGCAAAGCCTGTCAGTTGAAAATGGACGAGCGTTATGGCGACGCCGCCGCCGGCCTGATCGAGGTCCATCACGTTACGCCAGTCTCTGAACTCGGGGCTGACTACATCATCGACCCCCGACGTGATCTCGTTCCACTCTGCCCGAATTGCCACTCGGTTGTTCATCGGCGCTCACCGCCATACTCCGTTGATGAACTAAGGATGATGCTCGGCGGAGCGGAAGTTCAAACGGCAAATTAACCTAGCCCGCGCCGGGCTGACGGTCTTTACCCTTTGTACGCTCCCCCTCTTTAGGGTGCGGGCCTATCGCCGATCGGGCGACGGGCGATCCTTTCGTGACAAGTCACAAAAATGGAGTCGCGAAACAAACTCAATGCGGGCTCGGGGGGAGCAATGTCGATCCTATTCTAGGCGCCGGCCGGCGCCACATGCGCCGCCAGCAGGGGCAGGTCCACGACCTTCCAGCCCTGTACCTGGGCCGCCGCGATCATCTGAGGCGTAGTCACGGCCTTTCGCGCCGCGAGCCCGAGCAACTCGCGGGGGCGGGTCACCGCGACGAATACGCTGGTGGCCGCGGTGAGCTTCACGCCGACGAAGCCCTGATCAGCTAAGCCGAAGGCCTGCGGCAGAACCGTCTCAAGGTCCATGCACTGCAGAGCTGCGGCAGTTCCCTTCCAGACTTGGCTCTCGACTACGAGGATGCCATCCACGGTCTTTCCCTTGACCGAGTGGATTGAGCCCATCCGGATGGTGAGGTCGCCGAAGACTGCTTCCTTCGTCGAGCGGGTCTGCCCCGCCACTAACGTCACCTTCTCGTTCTCCACAAACGCGCAGTAATCGGCGATGGCATCGGCGCCCTCCGGCATACCCCCGAGGAGTGGCAGCAACGCTTCGAGCAAGGCATGCCATGCGTTCGCTTCCCACGGAGCGTTGCCGACAAGCACGTTGTCACGAAACAGCCGACGAATACGACGCGGCAGCCCAAGGTCGCGGTGCGCCAGCACGGCCCATACGTTGTTCGCGTTGGCGGCACGCGCATTAGAGTCCGTGAGCCCGTAGCGTCGGGCAAGCTCGGCCAGCGCTGCGGCGAGCAAGCCGACGACCTCGGCGGGGCTCCTTTCGGCAGCGTGGTAAAGCGATGCCTTCTGAAATTGGCGGCAGAACAGACTCGCCTCGTCGCGCGATCCCGACTCACTGCGATAAACCGGATGGTAGTCGACCAGGCTCTTCGGCAACCAAGCACCCGCCTTGTGACCCGCAATGCTATGCCGCGATGCCACCGCCCATACGTTGCGTTGTGCGCAAGCGTCGCCCCAGAGCTCGCGCGCCTCGGCCGCGTAGGCCCCAATGACGTCCCCGATCGTCACCTCGTCAAACAGGAAGAGAACGCGCACGCCGGGACGCTGCACCTCGCAGACGATCTCCTGCTTGGCCCTCGCAGTGAGCCGGCTCGCGAACGAGGCGATCTCCGCGCCGAACCTCCGCGTCCCATCGAGCGGGATCACGCCGGGACCCGCAGTCCAATAGTCAGCGGGCGACAGCGCATCGTCCTCGTAGAGAGTCTGGTTCTGGTCACCGAGACGCTGAAACGCGGTAATGCCGTCCTTGAACAGGGCCTCAAGCAGCTTCAGCTGGTCGCCGTTCGTGTCCTGCGCCTCGTCCAGGATCACGAGCGGAAATCTTGCCCGTAGCCGCGCGGCGAGGCCGGGAGTCGTCGCCAGCGCGCGCTGTGCAAGGGCGGTCATGTCGGCGTAGCGATAGAGACCGCTCCTGACCATCGCGGCCTTTAATTGGGCGAGTGCAATGCCGCAGGGCTTGTCGGCATGGTGCTGACCCTTCCGACGGCGCACCGCGAGAGTGTCGGGATCTGTCCCCGCATCGATGAAGTCCGGCGAAAGATCGAGGCCCGTGACCCAGCTTTCGACAGCGCGCTTACTGCCGTGCTTGGCCTTGTTGGCTAACCAATCGAGCGCTCCCCAGCCCCCATAGCGCCGAAGCGCTTCGGCTGCGAAGACATCGTCATCGATCTGACGGACGTTCCAACCCAGCCCGCGGAGGTAAGGCAGCGCGATGAACTGGTTGATGAACGCCGTGACGGTTCCGGTGAAGTGGGGATAGGCCATGAAGCGCACGGCGAGCGGGTGCTTGGCCAGAAGGTCCTCAACCTCGGTGCGCGCGGCATTGGTATGCGATATGACGCAGATGCCCTGGCGGCGGCTGGTCCACGTGCGCGACAGCAATGCGAGCTTGGCGGCGAGCAGCGTGGTCTTGCCATTGCCCGGAGCCGCCTGGATGTCGCAGGGCCCCTTGTTTTCGAGAAACGACTTCTGCGCCTCGTGGCTGAAATCGCAGCCACCGAGTTCGATACCCAAGGCATCGAGCAGTTCCGGCGTGACAGGGGCAATCTCAAACATCACTTAGGCGCCCGCGCCCGGCGCGCCGCCTGTCACGAAGTCGATCGCCGCGACGAGATAGGGCGGCAATGCCGCGCGCATCTGTTCCGGCGTATCGGTGCGCTTGCACAAAATCGCCGCCAACTGCTCCGCGACCTCGGCCTTGGACGCCCGCTTGTTGAACACCGGATCGTAGATCTTGACCGCGATGTCGGTGTCCGAAAGCGTCGGATCTGCCTTCCATGTGGTATACGATGCCTTCGCGGTCGCGCGGATCTCTGCGAGATGGGCTGGGTCTCGGCTCGTCGTCTTGGAGAGTTGAATGGCGAGATGCACCGATTCCGCCAAGTCGGGTCGCAACGCCAGATCAAACTCAAGGGTCCAGCACCCTGCTATGAACGCCTTAACCGGAGATCCAACGTCGCGGCGCAACATTGTCATGTGGGCGAGAATCTCTTCTTGGGTCCACTCGTCCTCGGTGGGGCGCGTGCCGACCAAGCCCTTGGCCTCCTTGGGCGGAATGTCGCGATCCGGGATCAACGCGACCGGCACGCCGATTTCAGGGTCGGCAGTGCGCTGGAGGATCCGACTATAGCGGAATAGGCCGCGGTGGCCGACGTTGACGATCGATACACCGTGCCGGCTGAGTGGGCGACCGATCTTCTCGGCGAGCGCCGGCAGGAGGAGGTTCTCGCCGTCGCCTTCCACGACGATAAGCGCGCGAGCGAAGAACAGGTTCGCCTTGGTCGCATCGAGAAAGCGGCGAAGGAAACCATAGTCGTCGGCGTGGAGCCGCGTGTGCCCGTTTCCCAGCGGGAACGCGCGATGATCGACGATCATCGTCATTGCGTCGAGGTCAGCGCCGGCGGCAAGCTGGGGGCTATGTGTGGTGAGCAGGATTTGGACTTGCTGGACGTCAGCCGCCTGGGCCGCGTCGGGCTTGGCTGCGCGCGCAGCGAGAACCTCCATGAAGAGCGTCTGATGCTGCGGATGGAGGTGCGCTTCCGGCTCCTCGATCAATAGAAACGATACCTGATCTGGGTGCGATTGCAGCAGCAGCAATTCAGCCGCCATGAACAGCAAGTTGTTGTAGCCGAGTCCCCGAAGCACGCGCTGCCCGCCCCCCTTTGAATTGAGGTAGAGCTCGAGGCGCTCGAGAACCTGATCAAAGGAGCCCTTGGCACCGAGATCGAGGGTTGCCGCGAGCGGATCGTCAATGAACGAGAGCTTATCCAGGAAGCTGGTGTTGACCTTGTTCTGGATATCGACAATTGCGGCATTCTCGCGCACCGCGTCATCTGCGCCGACGAGTGTGTCGAAGAGTGTCGCCTCCCCGCCGACTTCGGCCGACTTGGACTGCGGTCCCATCGCTGGCATCGCGCCAAGGATTCGCGACAGGCGCGAACGCTTTCCCGACCGGAGCTCGCGCTCGGCATCGCGCAGCGGTTTGAGATATGTCGCCTTGAGATACTCGCGGAGCTCCCCGTCGAGCGACAGCCCCTCGCCTTCGGCACCGGCGCGATTTTGACTGCTGACGATACTTCCTCCGCCCGGCGAGGAACGCATCGCACCACGCATGCAGACGTGCAGGCGGAGTTTTCCCTTCTCGTTCGTGCACCATTCGAGGAAGCGGGCTTCCTCGTCGGGTGTCAGGTCATCGAATGTGCAACGGGCGATGAAGTCGCATGTCCGGTTGCCTGCGGCATCGACGTGGAAATCGTTGAGATCGGGCCGGACGTAGTCATCGCCACGCGTCCACAGCACGTAGCGCGCAGCATCGATGATTGCGCTCTTTCCTGCATCATTGGGGCCGACGAGTATATTGAGCCCAGGAGACAACTTGAGACGGAGCGGCATCGAGGGGGCAAAGCAGCGGAAGCCGCTCGCGAAGATTTCTGAAATGTACAACGTGGTTCCCCCCAACTCGCTTTTTACGCGAATCCAACCGTCGGTCATCATGCGCAAGCTGGGCTGAAAGACAAGGCGAGGCTACGCGCTTCCGTCCGCTTCACTTTCCTCGTCGATCGTCCGCACTGGCAGATACGCGTTGGTTTCCAGCCACTCGCGCAGGACATTTTGAATGAGGTCCGAGCTGCCAATTCCCATTTCGGCGGCAATGGAGCCGAGTGCATCAGCCGTCGCCGGCTCCAGCGGTACGCCTGCCACGTTTCTAAGCATCAATGCAGCGCGGCGAAGAATGATCTGAAGATCCGCCCGTGACATGTCTGCAATTCGATCTGCCGCACTTTCGAGTTCCTCCGCAATAGACAGGCGCTTCATTGCTTTGGGCATCCTTTCGGGATCCGTCAGTACCGATCCACGGCTCGTCCTGTTTATCCAGGTGTACCTCCGCCTCCTGGCACCGAAAAAGCTGGCGCGGTTGGGCCTTTCTTCGTTGGAGGTGTTGATTGCGTCGGCGCAATTGGCTCTGGTGCGGTTCCGTCACCTTGCCTTAGCTCCTCTGGAACCGCAGGCGGTACAACTGGCTGTTCAGCTGGCACAAGAGCTTCAGCAGGCATTCGGTCGTCAACCTTTGCCCTCTGCGGCTCCAGTTGTTTAAGCCGCTCCTTCAATGCGCTTAGTTCTACCTGGAGGCTTATGACATCCTTTTTACTTACTCTTTCATCGAGAAGCACGGAGGGGCTCAGATAGGCGGTAAGTATCTGGATTATGGCGAATAGAAAGGCAATGCACGTGACCCAGATCAGCCCGCGATTTTGCATATGCGTTACTGCCGTAACTCCGGCATGATCCGCAATCTTTGAGCTATCGAGAAAGGTTTTAGGGAAAATGGACGCTGCTGCTCCCTGTAGACTCTTCAGATACGCAGCCTCTGTCGGAGCTTTCCGCAACTTATCGTTTTGAACGGGGTCGTGCTCGAAGAAGCTGACGCGCAGGAATGGGTCGCCTTCGGAAATGGGATGATCGTTCCTGCTGAAATTGAGCAGGGTAGTCGAAACTGGGCCATCCCAGCCAGGATCGACGATTCCCACTGTAAGAGCCCAGATGCCCTTGCTGGTAAGCCCCGTCTTGTAGGTCACGTGGCCCGTGATATTGCCGGGAAGATTGAAGACCTCCGCTGACGCGACCTGGACAATATGATTTTGTTTGAGCGTGAAGGGTCCAGAGACCTTTTTGCCTTCGTGGTCGTAGATGCTTCCAACGGTGAGGTCGAAGCTTGATCCCTGCAGAACGGGATCGCTGCCCTCCCGAAAAAACTTCTTCGGGTCAAGAGCACCTGCTGCTAGTAGTGTCATATTCTCCCCCTATGTTTCTCGTAGCAGTTGATATCTTGGTGGGTCTGCCATGGCAATTTCCGATTCTGATCGACGATTTCTCCTACGATGCGAGGAGGTGAAGGAAGGAAGCCATGATCCTCACAGGAAGGTCGGAGTCGTGATCGTTGATCAAGAGGAGCAAACCCTTTCCTCTGGAACCAATGCTCCTCCGGCCCAACTTGGCTTATCGCTTTCGGATAGCCACAGGTCGATCGCCAGCGATCCGGATTGGAAGTACTTCATGCTGGAACATGCAGAGCGGAATGCAATTAATGCCGCCCGTGACAATCGATTGAGCCTACAGGGGGCCACGATGTACGGATCGCTCTTCCCATGTGCCGACTGTGCACGCGCAATAGTCGCCGCCGGCATTTCGCGTCTTGTGGTGCCTAGCCCCGGCGGAGATCCCGCCCGCGACACCAAATGGCTGAATCACTATCGGTACGCACACAGAATGCTGGAATTGGCGGGAGTACACGTAGATATGGTGCCCAACGACAATCCCACGAAGGCTGGGGGCACTGGATCGACCGGAAAAAGGCTTTCGAACATGGCTGGTCTGCGAGAACCTTCTGCCTCATAACTCGTCATCAAAGCCGTGGGGCCATTGCCCGCAGCCGCGCCTAGCCCGTCATCCCGTCAGCGACCAGACCGCCAATACTCTTGCCTCATCAGTGACATGCGCAGCGGCGGCAGCCTCCAACCCCGCTAGCTCGTAGACCCGATCGTCCTCCGCCCCAAGCCCTTCCTCCTTGGGATTGAGCGATGACAACGGATGCAGCGGTCGCCCTGTCTTGAGTGCCTCCTGTTCCAGACGTAACTTTCGCTCTTCCCTCTCGGCTATGAGCACCTTGGATATTCGATCGAGGACCTGGCGGTGGCGTGCGGGCTAGCCGCCGAGGAAATCCAAAACATCGAGTCGGGTCTGAGGTACAACAAGGGCTATCGTGATCGGATCGCGAGGTCGCTTTCCCTACCTGCGGGAATTCTTGAGGCCGAGTCGGACATTTCGGCTGCTGCGTGATGAATGGCAAGTGGAGTTGAATATCCGCTGCCTTATGACGTGTAGTTTGCGACGGACAGTCGAAGCATTGAACCATGCGCTTCCGACCGGATGCATGGAATGTTGGAGGTGCTGCCAACGTCGTTGAGTCCCTCCTTGGGATGGCCGGCCGCGGCTGCGGCCCAAAGGACCGCGGGCGTTTGACCGGCCTCCAAGTCACTCTTGCCTATCCTGCCTCCGGCTGCCTTCGTCTTTGAAAGACAACGTTAGCGTTTCGTGCAACTTGCCGAGTGTGCCGTCCTTGCGAAAGCGAATCCCCTGGACGACGAAGGTGACATGCCCGTCGCTGGGGTAGAGCGAAGTCCCGATGACCGAAAGCCGTAATAGCCGGCCGCGGCTTTGCGAGGTGACGATGTCTCCGGGCCCGATTCCGAGGATCGATCGGGCCAAATCGGATCGCTCGGCCTCGAGCTCCTTCTCCCAGCGTTCCAGTTCATCCTCAAGATGCCGCCAAGCCTCCCGCGCGGTCTGAAAGGGCCGCTTTTCCCCAAACCAGATCCGGTCCGCCACAGCCAGGATCTCGCCAGGAACTTCCCGCTCCATCTCATAGGCGGCACGGCTCATCATTTCATGGACCCGCTCGGCCTGCAGAAGTGCGTGAAGGCGCTTGTGATATGGTTTGACCGTTGCAGCGGAAATCACCGGCGACAGGGCGGCCTCTCGGACAGGCATGAAATCAATCGGCATGACGGCGCGCAGGCCGATACGACCTGTAGCGAACCCCTCCGGCGGATCTTCCTCGCGCCAAGCCTTGCGGCTCCATTCGACCCAGATCTCGCTTGCCGAAACGCAGAGCCAGCTGTCCAGAAACAGCTGCGAATCCGGCCCATAGAGATGATGCGCGGACCAGGCATGATCGGCTGCCGTCAACGGCATGACCACATGCTGGAGCTTTTGATCCCGCACCATTCTGGCAAGCATCGCGATCCGCTCCTGCAGTCGTGCTGTCAGACGGACGAAAATGACAGGCCCGCTCGCAACGTAGGAGTGCCGCGTGCCTTCGGTTTCGAAGAGCAGCAGTTGCGCTCGCGCCAACGGTAGCAGCCGTTCCACGAGTCTCGCCGCACTGCTCTGGACAGAGGTTCCCCAGCGTGTGGCTATCCTACCTTCCTCGACCCAGTTCTGGGCACGACCCTGGATGAGGAGAAGGATCTGAGCTGCAAGGTCCGCATCGAGGTCCGGCAGCCTGCTTCCCCTAGGGTGTGCCGTGCGGACATCGATGCCGCGGCCGGACAGATCGGCCAATGCCGCCAAATAGAACTCCCGTTGCAGTTTCGAAAACGATTCCGCTGCTCTTTCGCGCGCAACCTCCCGGCGTCTGGTTTCAAGCTCCTCTCGGAAAGCGGCCAGTGGGCGGCGCAACGTCTGCCCAGCCTGTACGCGGGCCCAATAGCCGCGCGGAGGCTTCGGCACCTGCAGGCGCGTGCACAGTTTTCCGATCGCCACATCTGACAGGCCAAGATCCCTGCCGATCTCGCGGGTCGGTTTCTCCCAAACCAGCGCAAACAATTCCTCTCGGGAGAGTTCTCGTCGTGCCATGTTACCTCCATCCGGCAACGGCGCGCGACAGCCGGCAACGCGCATATCTGCAACGAGTTGGTCGGCCGTCGCCCGCCGTTTCAAGAAAGCTCGAGTTGTCAGATTGCAAGACTCATCTGAACTTCTTGCGAGACCAGTTCAGCCTCAAGCGAGGAGATCGTCATGCCAAGCAGCCGAATTCCCTTCTCGACTGGAAAAACAGGATCGAGGAGGCAAAATGCCATGTTCTGTAGCTCAGCTTGGCTGCGGATGATCTGCTGACTGGTTCGCCGCCGCGTAATCTGGCGGAAGTCGGCATACTTGACCTTGAGCGTCACCGTGCGCCCATGGATTTCGTTGTTTTCGCAATACCGCCAGACCTTTTCTATGAGCGGACGCAGCCCTTCGTGCGCCTCCGCTATCGTGAACAGATCCCGCGCAAACGTATCCTCCGCTCCTACGGACTTGCGGACGCGATCAGGGTGCACCGGTCGCTCGTCGATGCCACGCGATATCCAGTAATAATATGGTCCGGCCTTGCCGAAATGTTCCTGCAGGAACGGCATTGTCTGCGCCCGCAGATCGGCGCCGGTATGGATTCTGAGCCGTTCCATCTTCGAATTGGTGGCAGGACCGATGCCGTGGAATTTCTTCACCGGGAGCACTTCGACGAAGCTCGGCCCCATCTTTGGCGTGATAACGAATAGCCCATCAGGCTTGCCCTGATCGGAGGCCATCTTGGCGAGGAACTTGTTGTAGCTGACACCGGCTGAGGCGGTAAGGCCGGTCTTCGCCTTGATCTTCGCCCGGATCGCCTCGGCGATCTCGGTTGCCGTGGCGAACCCGTGCATGTTTTCGGTCACGTCGAGATAGCCCTCGTCCAGCGAAAGCGGTTCGATCAGCGGCGTGTGCTCGGCGAAGATCTCCCGGATTTGCTGCGAGACCGCCTTGTAGACGTCGAACCGGGGTTTGACGAAAATCAGATCAGGGCATTTGCGCCTCGCCGTCACGGAGGGCATCGCCGAGTGAACGCCGAACTTGCGAGCCTCATAGCTCGCAGCTGCGACCACGCCACGTTCGAGGGGGTGCCCGACGGCGACCGGTTTGCCCCGCAGCTCCGGGTTGTCGCGCTGCTCTACCGAAGCGTAGAACGCGTCCATATCCACATGGATGATCTTGCGCTGCAGCGCAGGCCTCTCAGCCCCGGCAGCTTCGCTTGTGACTGCGTCTTCCATGACTCGCCTGCCTCGATTACCGGCTCACCTCCATATGCCTCTCATCCGCGCGCCGACGTCGACCTTGACCTGCCGTACCTCTGAGCGGCCGGTCTGACAGGCCACAGCGATCGGCCGACGACGTTTGCCTTAGGTGCGGCGGGCTTCTTTTGCTTACGCCATCCGAAGGAGTCCGATAGTTACGTCGGGGGAAGCCGCTCCAGATTGCCAATCGTCTTCCTGTTGAGCTGCATGCCGGTCTATTCGGAATCTGGCCGGGATGCTTCTATTGCCAGCACATCCAAGGCCTCAATCTCCTGCATCACCTTTCCGGCGATACCCTGCAAGTCGCCGTACATCCCGACCGTCGATTCGATCACGCCCTGGATCTGAGCCTCCCGCTTGGCCCACAGGCGTGTTGTGGCCTTGCGTTCCTTGGCCAGGTCCTCCTGCATATCAGAGAATTTTTCGACGATCGCCTCGACGCGATGCCGGAACCGGGGACCGGTCAGATATCCATAGACCTGCTCCATCTTGGTAGCTTGACCGTCCTGGGCGAGGCGGGAGTTCGCCAGCTCGATGAGGGATTGCCGGAGCATAATGGCGATCGGCATCGCGCATTTGGGATGAGCGACATAGACCCCGTCCAGAAGATCGAAGGTTTCCACACCGGAAGGCAGAGCTTCCGAGATCATCAGCGCGATATCCGCTTTGGCGGCCCGTTGATCCGCCCTGAGCTTCCCCAGCCAACCCTGGCTCCAGTTCTTGGTGCGTTTCGATTCCCACAAAATGGCGCCGCACGGCTGGCCAGCCGGTCCGACCACGCGGTGCAGGACATCGCCGCCGAACTCACCCTTTGCAACCGGTTCAATGATGTCCATCGGGAACCGGCTGGCAATGAGGGCTTCCAGCTCGAGCTCCAGAACTTCACCCTGCAGCTGCTGGGAACCCTGTTCCGCACGGCGCTTCAGCTCCTCAATCTGGCGCTGCATGCCGGCGATCTGTTCTTCTTTTTCCGCAACCTTCATTTTGAGGCCGTCTTCGGCCTCGGATCTCGCCTTGACGCGAACGGCATCCAATCCCTGCTGGATCTTCCTTTCGATAGTCAGCGCCATCTCCCGCTTCTCGTCGTCAAGCGCGCGCTGCTTTTTCAGGAATTCTGCCTGTTGCTGCCGGGCCTCGGTGAGCTTTTCGTCGCGCGCCTTCAACGTCGCCTCGAGCTCGGCAAGCTTCTTGTCTTTGTCCTCCAGGTCTACAGAAAGCAGCAATTTTGCCTTGCGAGCCTCCTCGACCGCGATTCCGGCACGCTCAAGCATAACTTTCTCGGCCACCTGGCTGTCGATGTCCTCTTTGGCGGCAGCGATCGCCGCCTGCTGGCGCCTAAGCTCCTCCTCTCTGGCCGTCATCGACGCGTTGCTCTGCGCCAGGCGCGTTTCGTATTCTTCGCGCGTGGCGGCAATCAAAGAGGCCGCGAGCGACTCATTGAGCTTGATTTCCGTCTTGCAGCTTGGGCAGCTGATTGTCGGTTCATTGAGAATCCTGTCTCCCTGCAGCATGGCATTAGTGGGCTGGACGGTCATTTGCGCGCTGCCTCCCCTGAGGAATCTGTTGAAAGACACGCCAGACTATATCTCGCCAGGCGTTTTCGTAAAAGAACAAAGAGTGAACTGATGGGTTTTCCCCCGCCGCAAGCCAGGAAGGCGCGACGTACGCACCGGGCCAATTAAGGTAAGCGGTGACCATGTCGTCCCTGAGAGGCTAAATTAGTCCTCCCATTGGAGATTGGCAGTCGGTCACCAGCTAACGCCCATCCGCGTGGGACGCCGCTGCTGTGGCGGAACATTTATGCCCGGTTGCGGAATACCCCGTGGGTTTTCGATAATCAGGTCAGAAGAGGAAACCGACCACGGCAGTTATTATGGCCGCAAAGGCCGCGCCAGCCAGCACGGAACTTAAGAGGACTTGCCCGAAGTTGCTTCGATGGTCAGCACGTTCGCTATGCCGTGTAGTATTCGTACCGTTCATCGCTTCGCCTGAGAACATGCTGATGAACGTGATCACAATTAGCGCGATCACGAAGAGCCACCAATTCCATGTCCAATACATGGTATGCGCCCGCTTCCACCACGGACAAGGTAACACACCTATGATGCAAAATCACCGGCGCTGCCGTTCTAGGGCGCTCTTAATTTTGCCCCGGAAGCAGTGTTTGCTGCGGCGAAAGACAACCAAATCGAGCGCGTCGTACACGCAAATAGTTTCCTGCTAGAATCAAATCTTCAGGATAACTTGACATGCTTGCCCCGGGGCCGACGACTGGATCGCTCGGATGGATGTTCAGGAGAAAGCAGTTATCGACGTGTCAGATCGGATGCACCTCGACGTGCAGGATGATGCCATCACGGCGGAAGTTGAGCGACTTCGAGGAGCTATCTACGTCGACGATTCCGGAAATCCCGGTGTCGAGTCTGGGTCGGACTTCCTGCCCTCCTCGCGCAAATCTTGGACTGCCGTGATCGTGCCGTCGGCGATCGCCGGCATCGTTCAAGGCGCCATGGATATCTTCCTGACGGGCGTACGCGACGAGTTTGGCGCCGAGGAATTGCACTTCACCAATATCTACAGCGGCGAGGGGCCGTGGAAGTCGGTCAGCCCCCATAGACGTGCGGAGATGATCGGCATCATGGCGGATCTCATGGATCGACTCAGCCTCCCCATCGTGCACCAGACCGTCAGCGACTTTACACTGCTTGATCATCCGGATTTTCTGCGCTCCCTTGAAGGCAAGCGTGTCGGCGGCTGGAATCTGGAAGACATATCTCACTTCGGACTCTTGCTGCTTTGCTCGCAGGTTTCGAAGCACATCCGCACCATGAAGGACGATAGCCCCCAGGACTTCGAACTTCCTCTCCCCCTCTACGTCGACGAAGGGGTCATGGCTGCGGGCGGCGATCGCAAGTTGCCGAACTGGTCGGACGTAATCGAGGGGCCGAAGGCGTGCTTCCGCAGATCTGCGGATGTCCCGGGTATACAGCTGGCCGACTTCGCTGCCTTCATCATCACCCGGTCGCAATGGGTCGCGGTCAAAAGGAACCCGGGGCCAGTGTTCGGCAGGGCCGACGAGCTAATCCTACGCGCCGCAGCGGGACTTAACATACTGAATCTGCCAATGCGTAGCACGACGCCGGGTGAGCTTGAGCGAGGGAGCTATGAGGACTGGCTTTCCGCCGATAGGGCGTTTACCAGAGCAGCGACCCGAAGGGTGACGAGGGGTTTGGCAAGTTATTTGCTATCATCATCTGTTTCGTTTTCTTCCTGGGTGCACTGCAGGTTGCTTATGAAACGGTGTCTGGCTGGTACCAAAACGTCATCCAGTGGAGCAGCCAAACGCTGGCTTTTTTGGCCGGCTCTTGGCCGTTCTGATAGTTCCGAGCCCCTGGCGCGCAAGTCTTATGCGAGGCTATGCCACGTCATGACTTCAATCTACCGGTGAAGCGTGAGCTCGCGATGCGGGCGGCGCATTTCTGCTCGAACCCACATTGCCTTCGGTTGACCGCAGGTCCTCGATCGGGCGGCCAGCGCGGCCTCGGAAGCGGCATGCCGACCATATCTGTGCGGCGGCCGAGGGCGGCCGCGGTACGATCCGGACCAAAGCGAAACTGAACGCCGGTCGGGCACCGACGGTCGTTGGCGGTGCCGCGAGTGCGGCGATAAGGTCGATAAGGATAGCGGTGGCTTCCGAGCCGAGCAGTTGCGCACTTGGAAGCGCGATCATGAGACTATGATCCGCGAAGTTCGCCAACGCGGATGGTCGAACACCATCGAGCTTCTTCGGTCAGGCCAGATGGCGCCCGCCTGCGAGAGATCATTCGCCCTATTCGAGGACCGCCGGACCTTCTGGGCCAGCTTCGACGCGGAGTTCCCCGATCGCGTGCGGTTCCCCGATCGCGTGCGGATGTCACTTGAGGACCTTCGGCATGATCTCACCCGGCTACGTCGCGATTGCGCTGCCGGCAGCCCGCTCGACACCGTGATCGTCGCGCTCGGGCAGACGTTCCGGCACTTCTTCGATGCCGTCGGACGGTTCGACCTCACTACCTTACGATGCGACAGCGGCGATCCGTATTGGCGGGCGTTTGAATCCGCGATCAGAGCGCTTCGCAAGTCCGTGGGTTATCAAGTCAACGCCCCGCAGACTCCTATGGGACCCGCTTCAGGGCGAGTTCGCCGCCTACCTTCCTCAGATGTCAGGCGCGGACGGACACTACCTAGGATTTCACGCCCAGGCTACTGCCGACGAGCTTGATCCCCGTTTGGGCAGACAGCCGGCTCAGGCCTGGACGGTCGAAGAAGCTCTGAAGGGCGTTCGGCCCACCGCAAATCCTGTCAACGTGGCGGTATCGTCGTCGCCTCGGACAGCGCACTATGGCACTATGCGCCCATCGCGAGTCTTCACTGGGTGAGCTTGGCGTGCTGTTCATTCGAGACTACCCCGGCATCAATGCCGTCAAAGTTTGACGGATTTTCCTTAAGCCGGGCGATGTCTATGAAACTATCACGCAATCCTGCCCCATGGTCTTTCATGAGGCCAACGATCGATCGCTTCCGCTAGGCCGCTGGTTCAGCAACGTTGGTCCGGTATGCGAGCGTCAACTACGTCATCACCACGAGACACCAATTTGGACATCCCTCGTGGCGCAAGCGTTCCAATGGACATACTCGACACGATCAGGATAGGGAGCGGCAAGGGGCGACTTTCAAACATCCCGCTAAAGCACTGCATCTTCGAACTTTCGAATTTGGACGAGGAGCAGCACGACATCCTCCTTTTCGAGGCGGCCGACACTTGGAAAACCCAGCATTCGGACCAGCCGTTTTTCTATCCTCTCGCGCCATTTTCAAAAGTCGATCGGGTCAAGTCCTTCTTGGTCGGCTACCCGACGATCGAAGGCGTGATGGATGAGTACCTGGAAGATTTCGTACCGGAACAACCCGGCTCCATGGTCATAATCCGGAAACTCTGCATCAGATGGCGCGCCGCATGCGGTCGTCCGCAAGCTGGCGTAGGAAATCGAGAAACACCGGGCGGAATATTCCGTTATGCCCGTCGACGACCTCCTTTGACGCCTCGACAATCCAGAAGGGATTAGAGGCGTCTCCCGCAACGTGCTGCAGATGCGCGCCGTCGGAATAGGTGCGTTCCCAGTGCTCTTGCAGGACGCCATCCCGCCGCCATTGCTCGTTGAAGACCGTGAAATCGGCATTCTCTTTCGCCAAATCCGGGCCTTCCTTCCGGCCTTCATATTTAGCGGTGGCCGGCGCAGCGGCAGGCTGCACTGGCGCGGTGAGGCGGTGCGTCCTCAGCCATTTGATGTGGCCGATGGTATTCAAATTGGCGTCGCGCTGCGCATGGTCGGTTATGCCGTCGATCTTTATTCTGCGTACCGCCTCGAACCACGTTCCGAACCAGCGCCCGATCGGGAACGTGATGCCTGTCGCCCAGTCGTTTGCAGCGGTGACGGCCATGAAACAAACGCGCTGCCCGGAAGGATATCCGCCACGGGCCAACGCCGCAGTGACGAGAGGCTGGTAACGCGTGGCTTCGAACGCCGGATTGACGAGAATGATCAGGTCGCCAAACGGACGCACGACTTTCTTTGGGCGGGCAATGCTTTCGATCAGATATTCGGCGACGGCCGAGAACAGGACCAGCGCCCCGAACGAGTGACCGGCAAGCACCAGCCGCGTGCCCAGCCCTTGCTCGATTTGCTCGTCGGAAAGGTTGCGGTTCCGTTCCCTCTGGTGCCTGCGGACCAGTGCAAGGATTTCCCGGACGGAACCGACCGCAACGCGAAAAGCCGTGCTCATGCGCGTGTAGAAAGTGGCGTAGCTCAGCATGCCGTGCAGGCTCAGGCCGCGCCAGCCAATGTAGATGCCGAGTATCTTTTTCTTGTGCGTCCTGCCGATTTCACTTTTGGCTGCATCGCGCAGGAGAGAGCGGAAAGAGTGAAGATTGTCGTCGGTGGCAGCAGCGTTGTGGCGCCAGCCGTGGATGAAAACAAAAATTGCGAGATCTTCTGCCTCAAACTGGCGCAGGTGCGCCTCAAGAGCATTGCGAGACTCTGGCTTGTGATACCAGCCCTGGTCGTCGAATTCGATGACTGCGAGATCGTAAGCATCCTTCCGGTCAAAAGTGGCCCTATCCCATCGCGGCGCGTTGGGCTCCCAGAAGAAGTCGAACAGGCCGGGCCGCCTAGTCATGATACGGCTTATATCACTACTCAAGGCAAGCGTCTCGCCGGACGTTCGTACTTATATCGCTCTAAAGTGGGAATGTTGGCGGGGGTGCCGGTGACGTTGCCCCCAGTTTCTATCCAGTTTTGAGTTCGTTTCCGGCGTGGGTTGTGCCCTGCTGGGCGGGTGAAGCGACGGGCGCTGGCGCGGAGCCTTTGGCATAGCGCAGCGCGAGCGACCGTCGCGGATTGAAGGTGGTAGCGAACTCGGCCGGTGTCTGCCAGGCGAGTTGGGAGTGCGGCCGCGCAGTGTTGTCACGACGAGAGAACGCCCACGGGACCGAGGAACGCAAGTTTCTTTATCCATGGCATCCCTGGGCCGGGCGTTGTGTTCACGTTCATGAGGTGATCGAGAAGGCTGACCGGGAGGTTTTCCGCTGCAGTCTCTCTGGCCACGCCTCCGATCGGTGGCTGGAGGTTCCGGCCTGGATGTTTGATCGCGCGGTCTGCACCGCGTGGCGCATTGCCGCTGCCCCACATGTCGATCCCAGAACGCTTGGCGTCTTGGTGACACTGCTGCAGGACGCGACGGCCAATTCCCACACCCCATCGCAATTGGAGGTTTCGGGCGCAGCATCGGATCCTCACGACGCGAATCGGGGAGAGGTCCATGCCGCGCCAGCCCACGACATATCAGTTCGATCTGTTCTCCAACCCGCACGATGCGGAGACCGCGCAGATGCCACCATGGCAGGCGCTGCCGGAAGAGACGCGCCTGACGCTGACAAAGCTGATGGTGCGCCTGATCCTCGACCACGTCGACGGCGAGCGCGCCGTTCCACGGGAGGAGGCACGCCATGATGCATGAGAAGATCCGGCCCCACCATCTGGAGCGAAAGGCGATCCTTTATGTGCGGCAGTCCTCGGCCCATCAGGTTCTGCACAATCGTGAGAGCAGCGCCCTGCAGTATGCGATGCGCGATCGCCTGGTCGCGCTCGGCTGGTCTTGCATCGAGACGGTCGATGACGATCTCGGCCGCTCTGCTGCTGGCGGTGTCGCGCGAGCGGGCTTCGATCGGATGGTCGCAGCAGTCTGTCTCGGCAAGGTTGGGGCGGTTGCGGCGCGGGAGGTATCGCGCTTCGCCCGCAACAGCCGCGACTGGCAGCAGCTCATCGAGATGTGCCGCGTCGTCGATACCGTGCTGATCGACCAGGAGACGGTCTACGCACCGCGCCAGGGCAATGACCGGCTGCTGCTGGGATTGAAGGGCAGTCTCAACGAGTATGAGCTCGATCTTCTGCGTCAGCGCTCCTTGTCGGCCCGCTATGAGAAGGCCCGGCGCGGTGAACTCGTCGTCGCTTCCCCGGTCGGCTTCGTGAAGGTCGGCGACCGGCTGGAGAAGGATCCCGACCGTCGCATGCAGGAGGCCATCACCCTTGTGTTTGACAAGGTGGCGGAACTCGGCAGTGCCCGCCAGGCCCTGCTCTGGTTCCTCGAACATGGGCTGGATTTGCCTGCCAAGCGCAACAATGGCGATGTGGTCTGGCGCAGGCCAAGCTATGCGACCATCCACCGAATGATCGAGAACCCGATCTACGGCGGCGCCTATGCCTATGGTAAGACTCGTGCTGCGTCGGGATATGATGCAACAGCCATTCGTTCGCGCAGCCGCCGTAAGGCGCGTGATGAATGGCTGGCGCTGATCCCGGGTGCACACGAAGGCTACGTCAGCTGGGAAAGGGCGGAAGCGATCCGCAAGATGGTGAGCGACAACGTGCCCACGAGCCGGCATCACGGGGCGCCCAAGCATGGCGACGCTCTGCTCGCCGGCCTTGTCCGCTGCCGGCGCTGCGGCCGCAAGCTGACGGTCCGCTACACGGGAACCAAGCACAACATTCCGCGCTATTCCTGCTGGCGTGGTCTGCTTGACAATGGCGAGCCGCGTTGCATCGCCTTCGGTGGACTACGCGTCGACGACGCCATCGAGGAAGCTCTTCTGCGGGTTGTCGAGCCGGCAGCGATAGCCGCGGCCGTCGAGGCCGAAGCGCAAGCGGCCAGTCGCCGCGATCAGGTCCGCGATGCTCTGATGCGCGATCGCGAGGCGGCACGCTACAACGCCGATCGGGCGTTCCGGCAATACGACGCCATCGATCCGCAGAACCGGCTGGTCGCGGCGGAACTGGAGTTGCGATGGAACCGGGCGCTTACGCGTGTCGGCGAGATCGAGAGCAGGATTGCCGCGCATGCTGCCTCGACATCG
>NZ_JAMYPX010000028.1:0-63970 GCF_040320585.1 Mesorhizobium sp. M0663 | reverse complement strand
ATCGCAAAGTCTTGAGATGAAGGCCAGAGAGCCTGTCACAACGGTCTCTTGTTCAATCAAGTGTACTTCACCTTACTCCCTATCCAAGGAAATTTGATGGCCGGCAGGCCCCGCTTTCCGGGATGCAAACTGGGAGCGGATTTCGCCAATGTTTTCCCCGGTGTGGGAATTCCCACAGCCGAGCCTGGTTCGACTGTCATATCCTTGTTGCAACGTCAGGCCCGCCGGCTCGTGTGCAAGCCGGCGAAGGGAAAGGGAACAGTCATGAAATTCTTGGCTCCCGTCACAAAACTTGCTGCGGGGTTTCGCAAATTCGTCGCGCCGCGCTACCGCCCGGAGCTTTATTACATGCGTGGCCCGGGGCCAGCCACCGCCCGCCGTATGGGCACGCCGCGGCAAAACCAATCCATCGACCACTACGCCTAATTTGCCTCGCGGACGGCTGACGCTCTCGCCCGGAGTGCCGTTCGCGCCGTTCCGTACCGGTCAATTCAGATCAATGAAGGGACGATCTGATCATGGTTATAATTCATGCTGCCGCCATTGGTCCATTTCGCAGGTGGTTACGCCTCCGCGCCGAGCGAAAAGCTCTCTTGTCGGCAACGGACCAGTTGAGCCGTTTACCCGATGACGTCCTTGGCGACATCGGCATCTCACGTGACGAAATCATGTGCGATTTGCGAAGCCGCGCCATCCGTCATGCGGAGGCAGGCGCGGCCGGCACGACGATCGAGCGCACCAGGATCGTTTCGGCCTCGATCCCGAGACGGTTGGCTGCCGGCAGTGGCTACGCCTCGGCCGAGATCCCCTTTGGCTGGTCCACGAGCGCGCGATCGAGCCTTACATCGCGGCTTCGACAAGCAGCGGCGCGCGGACGGGACCTTCGAACGGCACTACACCTGCGACCCCAAGGACTGAATGTTGACCGACGGGAGCTGGGGAGGATATCAAAATGATCATGTCAGTTGTTAAGTCCCTCGCCTGTGACGCTCGGCACCGTGCTGATCGCAATCAGTCCGGCTTCATTGTCGGCTTCTGACGCTCGGGATCTCGCGTTCGCTCACGCTGACATGCCAATCAAACAGCTGAAAGACGTCTATTTGGATTGCGAGCGGGGAGGCCGCCGGTGCGCTGGGGACGGAAGACGTGATGTACTGTTCGATGCGCGAGTTCCGACTAGGCGCGCGATAGCAGTTTGCGCATAATCAACGATGCATGGCCTTCTGCACCGTGCGACGCGGCCCTGCGATCGACCACTTCGAACCATGTTTGCGGTAAAAGGCCATTGCCCCGTCGTTTCCCTCGACCACTTCGAGTGCGATGCTCGGGATGCCGGAATGGGCGGCAAAGACAGCGTGCAATATATTAGCGGCTAGCCCCGGTGCCGTACTCGCCAGCAGCTCCGGCCGGTCGGCGCGAGCGCCGGATGCCTTCTCGCGATAGACGCCGGCGATGTAGTACCCGGCATCCCTCGCCCCAGCGATGATCGATTCCTGGCGATCAAGATCCTGCCCTTGCGTACTGACCCGCAGATAAACACGAGCAACGGGCATATCCCCCTCCCGCTCGGCTCATTTAGATATACTTCAATGCGCTCTGGCTCAGAATTCGGCAAGCGGATAGCCCCATAGGCTGGGTCAGAAATACGCCGCAGCAGCCGCCATGATTGCGGTGGTCGCGAAACTGCCCATTGTGGCCCCTGAACATTAAGCGGGCACCGATATACGATAGAAAAATCAAAGCATGAACACCGGCCCGCTTTCGGACTCGCGGGCTTATCCCAAGCGAGTCGAAGGGCGCGGTAAGGTGGAGCCCCGCCATTTGGCCCGTATAAATGGATGACATGTTCTGCCACTCGCCTTCGACTTGGATTCGCTTAGGTAGCCCCTCTGTCCAATCTGTTCAGGCTTTCGCCCAGTACGACAAGCGCGATGCCGAGCAACGCGATATCCTTGATTAGGAACTGGCCGAGGGGACCGAGCGCTGGAAAGCCCAGCGCAGGCTCCCAGATCGGCAGGACAATCATGATCGAACAGGTGACCAGGAAAATTAGCGCGGCCAAGGCCCCGCCGGTCACACCGGCGCGCGCCGACCAGGGGTAGGCAATCAGCAGAAGCGCGGTCGCGATCTCGATGACGCCAAGCACATAACAGGCACCGGCCTCACCAAAGACTGGATACATCCAGGCGAGCCAAGGCGTGCCGCCGATCAGCGGTCTCAACGCCTCGATCTCGACCGTCGTGAACTTCATCCCGCCGATCATGAGAAGCGGCAGTATGACCCCGGTCAGGGCGACGATCCGTCCGGCTTTCCTGATCGCGGCGATCTTTCGCGCCCACGGCCGGGGAGTTGTCTCGTCTTGACCTTCAGGCTCTGATGTTTTGAGAACCGCCATGAGTATCCTCCTCCTGTTCGATGACACTGGGGCTCAAGGTTCAATCGGTGTCGTAGATTTCGCTGGCTACTGTCCAGCCTCAGACTGTGCTCGCACGTTTTGCAGCAAGACCACCGCAAGGATGGCTGCAGCCAGCGCCACCAACGCGCAGATGCCGGCAGTCATCTGGAACGCCTGAGTGAACACCTCCCGCGCTTTGCCGAGCAAATCGGAACCGAGCGCCTCCGGCAAGGCGAGCCCAACTGCCACGGCGCCTCCCAGCGTGTCCTTGGCAACACTGATTTCTTGCTCGGATACCCCGTCCGCAACCATCCCGGTCATGCCGCTGCGATAGATTGCGGTGACGATGCTGCCAAGGATCGCGATGCCGAGCGCGCCACCCAATTCGCTGCTGGTTTCCGCGATGCCGGAGGCCGCACCGGCTTGCTCGGGTTCAACGGTCCCCACGATGAGGTCGGTGGCCAACGTGAACACCGGCGCAAGACCTAGGGAGAAGACGCTATAGCCTATGACGACGATCGCGAGATCGGCCTGACCACCACTGCGGGTGAGAATGAGAAATCCGGCTGCCGCAAGCGCAAGGCCGGCCGCCATCACATAGCCCGGGCGAGCCCTGCCAACCGCGATTGGGGTCAGCATCGAACCGGCGATGAAAGCAACGGCGGAAGGCACGGTCCACAGGCCCGCTACAAACGGTCCCATCCCCAGCACCAGTTGCAGGTATTGCGCGATGAAGAGAAACGAGCCAAACGCGACGAAGAAGCCGAGAACGTTGACCGCCAATGAAGCGCTGAAGGCGCGCGAGCGAAAGAGCCGCAGATCGATCAGGGGGTTTGTCAGCCGCGGTTGGCGCACGGCGAAAACCGCGCCGACAGTCACACCGAAGAGAATGGCGGAGGCCGCCTCCGGGCGGAGGCCGTGTTCGGCGATATCCTTGATGCCGTATATCACCGAAAGCACGGCGACAAGCGACAGCCCAGCGCTCAAGATGTCGAGCCGACCCGCTTCAGGATCGCGATACTCGGGCAGGACCATCGGACCAAGCACCAGCAGCGCAACCATGACCGGTACCGCCACGAGGAACACGGAGCCCCACCAAAAATAGCTCAGCAGGATGCCCCCGACCAACGGACCGATGGCAGAGCCCGCAGAGAAGCTGGCGATCCAGACGCCGATCGCAACCGTACGCTCCCTCGGGTCGAGAAACATGTTGCGGATCAACGAAAGGGTCGACGGTGCAAGCGTCGCCGCGGCAATCCCGAGCAGCGCACGCGAAACGATCAACATTCCGGCACTTGTGGAGAACCCTGCGAAGACCGAAGCTATTGCAAATGCCACCGCGCCGATCAAAAGCAGTCTGCGGCGGCCGATGCGGTCGCCCAACGTGCCCATCGTGATCAGGCATCCGGCAAGCAGAAAGCCGTAAATGTCTACGATCCAGAGAAGTTGGGAACTCGACGGCTTCAAGTCGGCGCTCAAACGCGGCACAGCCAAGTTCAAAACCGTCAGGTCCATGGAATAGAGCAGGCACGGCAGCGCGATAACTGCGAGCCCGAAACATTCGCGGCGTGTCGCTCTGGGCGCGGTTATGTCGCTCGTGACGGCCTCACTGAGCTCCAGAGCACACGCTACGGCACCGCCAGTCGCACCACCTGGGTCGGAAATTGTACCGATCTTGTTCTCTGACGCCATGCCTTGATCTCCTTGTCCGCCAAGCGGCTGGTCAATTGCCACCGCTGTTTCGATCGCTGGATTACTCCGATGCGCTGCTCAGTCCGGCTTGTATGGGTACGAGTGGTGTTCGTGAGCGATGATCCAGCGGTCACCCTCTTTCCGCAATCCGACGGTAAGGCGAAGGCGGGTTGTCGGATCCTTTTCAAGCTCGTCCTTCGTACCGCACCGCAGCAATGCGGTTGCAAAAGCAACCCGGTCGCCCGCCGTGACATCCAGCCGCTCGATCGCGAAAACGCCGCCGTATTTGAAGTGGTCGAAGAACGGACCCCAGCTATCCCGGTAAGCCTCCATTCCACGAAGTTCGTTCGGGGGTGGGACATCGAACATCACGAGGTCCGTCGCGTGATCCGCCATGATCGTCTCCAGGTCTTGCTGCTGCACGGCGTTCGCCCAGCGCTCGATAAGCGCCTGGATGTGTGCCTCAGCGTCACGCTCCTTGTTCACCATTAGAACTCTCCTCCTCCTCGATATTCTTCCGTCAAGCTGGTTCTGTATCGAGGACGATCGGGAGGCGTTCAATCCGACATTGGGTGATCATACTTGGCTCCGTCCAGCCAATCCGGCTGCTGCGACGCGTGTTCTTGAGTGTCAGCTTAGGGAGAGACGTTCAACTTTCCGTGGGTCGCGAGAGGGTCAAAGTCACTGGTTTCGGTCAACGTCCGCTTACGAGCCGCCAAATCGGCCCAGCAAGGTCCGGTTTGGTCAACTTGAGCCGGTAGCGGTCACTCGAAGGTTCGCTTCACTGAGAGCCGACACCAGGCGAAACAGCTTTTGATGTTTGGCGCGCCGCTCGGGGATGTCCATCTCCGGATGTGACTGGAATTCGGCTCCTGTCGTCCGCGCGCATGACAGGTCAAAGCCGCTGCTCGTGTCAGGATGTCTGTGATGAACCTAGGACCGGAGGACGTCATGGATATTTACAGTCTCGTTGCCGCGAACCTTCAAACTTCGGCTCGTCGGTCGCCGATGAACGCCGAAGCCGAAAACCGCTACTATTCGAAGCAGCTCGCCGTGCCCCGCTTTGGCCCGGGGCTGCTTCGGTCGATCGCCATGACGGCCAGCGTAGTCCTGGTGATCGGCATCGTCCTGATTTGGCCATGCATGCAGCGCATCGTGGGGTCGTTCGTCGGCTCCGCCTACGGCGCCGGGCAATTCTACAGCCGCGCGGTCAGCGAGGCCCGTGATCTGACCACGAAACTCTCGATACCAGAGACGAGGACCTGGACGGCCCGGTAGGCTTCGATAATCGCGCCCAACGCAAGCGCGAGTTCGCAGCCGACATGGGCCTGCAGGCCCACGTGCTTCGCATGGCAGCCGAAGGTGCCGTCTCGGCTTACGAGGACATCACAGGCGAAACCTGGAAGCCCTACGCTCGCCCGGTCGAGCAGCCTGCAAACTCGGTCGACCAAAAGGCCGCAACGGTCCAAATGGCAGCCTTCGAATAGGACGATCGCGGGGCTTTGCCCCGCCTTCCTTCAGCGTCCGCAACGCCATTGCGACCTGGTTCTGAAAAAGAAAAAAGGGCCGACGGAAAACCGCGGCCCATAACGTGTGAAGGTCATGGACCTCCAGAGGGGAACAGCTACTGCGGCGGAACTGGGAGGAAGCCGCCATGTGCATCAACTGAAGTCTGTATGCACGAATCACACTGCACTTAATTTTTGTGCAGTGCAGCTATGCGTTCGCGGCTCGTTTGACCGCAATCGTCGCGCTGGCGGTTTCCGCTTTGATAGGCCGTTCAAGCCAACCCTACCCGGTGATCAACGGCAACTTATGTAGCCAGCGATCCGTGGTGACTTGATCCAGCACGAAGGCCGCAACGTTTTCGCGCGAAATGGAGCCTCCGCGGAACTGGTTCAAGTTCGTGAGCGTCTGGATCGTGGTGCGTGCAGGCTTGTTGTTGAGAACTGAAGGACGGACAATAGTCCAATCCAGATCGCTGCCCTTGAGGATTGCCTCCTGACGATTCTTGTCGGCGTAAACCTTGCGCAGGAGTAGAGGGAAGATCAGCTTGTCGAAGAGGAAACCGCCGTGCCCTGCGCTGTCGCCAGCGCCCATACCGGTGATGGCGACGAGACGCGAGACGTGTTCCGCTTTCATGGCGCTGACAAGCGCTCGGGTCGCGGTCGAAAGAAGGGTGACTTCGCGAAATGGGCTTGCCGGTGTGCCGAGCGCGCTAATCACGGCATCGCGACCCTTGACGGCCTGGCGCAACACCTTCTCGTCACGGGCGTCTCCAACGACGATCTTCACTCCCTTCATGTTTGCGGCCTTTTCCGGCGAGCGCACCAGGAGGGTGACATCGTAGCCGCGGCTTACGGCCTGGCTGACGACATGGCGGCCGGTCGGCCCGGTGGCACCGAGCACCAGGATATTCGGTGCGGCGGCGAAACGTGTTTCAGAGACGGGTGTGGTCATGATTTTGGTCCTCTTGAAAGCCTGGCGCCTCTCAGGGGGCCGCCCTGTTGGGTTCAAAGGCGGCCCTCTGCGAGCAGTTCGCGGGTCCGCTTCAGCGTCGACAGCAGGGCCGACTTGTAGCCCTTGTCGCTGTCGAACTGCGTCTGCTCGGCTTGTTCCTCTGGGCCATCAGCCTCCTTGCCGCGCAGGCCGAGGTAGCAGTAGAACTTCAGCTGCAGTGCGCCGGCTTCGTCCTCGAAAAGCTCATTGATAATGGCGCCTTCGCGTGGGCCGGTCGCCTGGAAGAAGGTGACCTTGCTCTGCGGCTCGAGGGTGATGATCTCCCTGATGTCAGAGCCGGCGATGGTGGCTTCGCGCACGAAGTGGGTATCACTTTCCTCCACGACATCGCAGCGGGTGCAGAGACCCGGCGGGAGGAACAGGCGCGCGTCGCGCGCCTTCAGTTCCAAACCCTTCCATACTTGCTCCCGGGTTAGCTTTGTTTCGCCTTCCGGATTCACCGGGACGGTTGCGGTCGAATAGATCATGTTGATGGTCCTTTGTTTGAAATTGTGGCTGATTGCCTCAGGCAGAGGCAGCGGTTTCCGAGGCAAAGTCGCGGTAGGAGTGGAGCGGACGTCCAAGAAGCGTCGTCAGGCGCTCGACATCACTGCCCTCGGGCAGCATGCCATCGGTCAAAAATCGCTCGCCCATCATGCGCATGTCGTAGGCCATCCATGGAGGCATGAACTGCTTGAGGTTCTGCTCGAAGGCAGCCGTATCGCCGCCGCCATAGTTGATCTGGCGAGCGAGCACGTCCGACCAGATCGCGGCGATATCCGCTCCGGTAAGGGTATCGGGACCGACCAGGTTGATGCGAGTGATCGGGAGCGGCTGTGCGGCCTGTTCGCGGCGCAGCAGCTCAAGGGCAGCAACCTCCGCGATATCGCGAACGTCGATCATGGCAAGCCCCTTGTCGCCGACGGGCATCGGGTAAACGCCGTAGCCAGCGATGACGTCCTTGATCGTCAGATCGTTCTGGATGAAGTAGGCCGGACGCAGGATGGTAGCGTGAAAGCCCATCTGCTCGATCATCCGCTCGACGCCGAACTTGCCGGCGAAGTGCGGCACGTTCACGTAGACGTCCGGGTGAATGACTGACAGGTAGACGATCCGTTCGACGCCAGCCGAGCGGGCGACGTTGAGGGCGATCAAAGCCTGGGTGAACTCGTCTGGTGCGACAGCGTTCAGCAGGAAGAGCGTCGAGACACCGTCGAAGGCGGTACGTAGGGAGTCGACGTCCAGGAAGTCACCTTTGACGACGGCAACACCTGCCGGGAAATTGGCCTTGGAGGGGTCGCGGACGAGAGCGCGGACATCAGCGCCGCGGTCGACGAGGTGATGGATGACTTGGCCGCCGATATTGCCGGTGGCGCCGGTAACGAGAATGGTGATGGGATTTTCTCCGGGTTGGTATTGCTTGACACCCGGAATATGGCTGGTTCATTCTTAAACCAATAGGCTGTTAATTTAGACACTTCGTCTCACAGGTGGAACGATTATGGATCTCGTCGCCCTTGCCGATTTCAACCTTGTCGCGCGTCACGGTGGCTTCGGCAAAGCGTCGCGGGCGTCCGGCCGTCCCAAAGCGACCTTGTCCCGACGGGTTACGGAACTGGAGGCTGCCCTTCAACTTCGGCTCTTTGAACGTGGCGCGCGCAACCTCAAACTCACTGAGGAAGGACGCGCCCTTCATGAGCGGACAGCCTCTCTGCTGACGGAGCTCGACGAAACGGCGGCCACGATCGCGGCGGGCGGGGACAAGCCGCGCGGCAGGTTACGGATCAGCGCGCCGCTGCTGTTTTCGCAGACAGCCATGGGCAGGATCGCGGCGGGCTTTGCACTGAAATATCCCGACGTGCGGTTGGAAGTCACGACAGAGGACCGAGCCGTGGACATGATCGAGGAAGGTTATGATCTGGTCATCCGGGTCAATCCGGACCCAGATGAAAGTCTTGTCGGCCGAGCCTTTCTGTATGATCGCCTGGTCGTCGTGGCAAGCCCCGGTCTGCCCCGGCCGGCCGCGGATCTCTCGGTGCCAGGTGTCGTGCGTGGGGCCAGCGATCGGCAGACCTGGAACGTCGTGACTTCAGAAGGATCCGCGACGATCGGGATCGAGCCCATTCTCGCACTGTCGTCCCTCATCATGGTTCGGGATGCCGTGCGAACCGGCGTAGGCGCTGCTCGTGTGCCGATTTCGCTGGTGAGTCACGACCTGGCCGACGGCACTTTGCTGCACTGGGGTGATGTCGAGGGTTCCGAGATCGCGCTGTGGGCGCTTTACCCGTCGCGGCGTCTGTTGAGCGCGCGTGTATCTGCCTTCCTGGATTTTCTGAAGCAGGCTTTTCCCAACGGAACGCCCGATGAACTGGCGGCCTACATCGGCAAGTGAGGGGCCAAAGCAGCCTGCTCCACATTTTGCAATCGGGCCGGCGTTACCCAGCGGTGTTTACCCGCGAATAGGCGCCGGGCGGCATTCCCACATGCCGACTGAACGCGACGCTGAAGGCGCTTGCCGAGCCATAGCCGACGCGTTGCGCGATCTCCGCCGTGACAACATCCTTGCGAAGGAATTCCTTCGCCAGCGCCATGCGCCAGCCGGTCGCGTATTCCATCGGGGCCACGCCAACCTCCCTCCGGAAACGATCGAAGAAGGTCGAACGGGACATGGCAGCATCCCCGCGAGTGTTTCCACCGTCATGCTGCGACCTGGATCCGCGTGAATCCGGCGCAAGGTCGGTGCCAGCAGCGGATCGGCCATACCGCGCAGGAGACCGGGCGGGGCCGCGGCGCTTGCCGTTGAACGCAAAGCTTCGATCAACAGCACCTCCAACAACCGGTGAAGCACCATCTCACGGGCGGGCCGGTCGGCTCTCGTTTCGTCGTTTATCATCCCGACCAGCATCATCAGCCGCTCTTCGCCCTGGACATGGATAACCTCTGGTAGCAACGAGACGAGAAGAGCCTTGTCATCCGAGCCAAAGGCACAATGGCCAACCATCGCCTTGATTTCGGCGGTCGCTTCTGGGTCACCGAGCCGGAGGACACCCGGGCTGGTCTCAAGACGTTGGGCAAGGGCTCCGCGAGGAGGTGGTTCCAGGCTGCTCATCGTGAACGAGAAGATTTCCGGAACCAGCACGAAGTCGCCGGCCATCAGCAACATCGGAGCAGCTGCCCCATGTCGAACTCGTCGCGGACGATTCCGGACATCTCCTCCCGGCGGAACGCGAAGCCGTAGTCGAACAGGAAGTCGTCGCCGTAGCCCGACACGTAGGGCATTGTCCACCCGCGCTGTGCCTTAGTTGCCATCAGCTTCTCCAGCGGCGCCCGCGACATCGCGATGAGCGTCACGTCGCGGTCGTTCACGTGCGTGACCATGCCGCCCAGCCCATCGCCGACCGAGGTGCAGCCCGGGCACGCCATCTTCCAGTCCTCCCCGAACATCAGGTGATAGATGAGGAGCTGCGAGCGGCCATCGAACAGCTCCGGCAAGGACTTCGGCCCGTCGTCGGTGGCGAAAGCGTAGTGCTTCTCGACCGGAACCCAGGGCAACTCCCGCCGTTGCTTGGTGACGCGCCGTTCGTGCGCCGCCAGCTCCCGCTAGGCCGCCAGCAGCTCCTTGCGGGCGGCCTGCCACTCCTGCTCAGTCGCGACCTCCATCCGACCTCCCCATGTTCGACCTCGTCCTTGTTGAAACCGCGCGGCAGCGGAAAACTCATCGGCACCTCGAAGTCGACGACCTCCGCGACCCGTCCGTCCTCGAGGGCCTCGAGGCGCAGGACGGACAGGGCGAGCGGACGGTAGCCCGGCTCACCCGACGAGCACAAGAGCAGCATCGTCTGGTTGGTCCCGAAGCGGTCGTTCCATCGAGCCGATTGCTACCCGCGGGACGCGCCATTTCCTGACTTTGCCGTTTACGCCGCGAAGGTCGCGGCTCGAAACCAAACCGGACGGTCATCCGATCCTGTCCTGGGCTCCAGCGGCAGGTTTTGGCATCGGGACCGTCATGCAGGCGTAGTGGCCACGATCATTGCGCTCGTGAACCCGCCCCGCCTCTTCCGGCGATCTGATTGCCTGTCGCGAGCGGCTCAGGTGCTTTTGAGCGTGCCGTTCATCCCTTCCGGATAGAAGCCGCCCTTGCTCACTCCATCCTTGTCGGTGAGATAGACGATCCGGAGCACCTGTTGCGGTGTTCTGGTGAAGGCGATCGCGTCGGGCGTTGAAGGAACGATGTTGGCTTTGCGGTCCACCTGGATCCCCTGGTCCTTATCGTCCGATCCGTCGATTTTGTCCCGGGCATCGGAGACAACGTTGGCGGCCTTCCAGGCTTCCTCTCCCTTCCGGTATAGCGTAGATCGCGCCATTCCCATGTGGTAGGCCTCGACCGCCAATATGCCAGCGGCGGCGGCGAGGAAGTCCTTGTTCTTCAGAACTGTCGCCGCACCCGCATAGGCGGTGACGCCGACATCCTCGAACAGCAAGCCGCCGAGAACGAAGTTCGTTTCGTTACCGAAGGGATCGAAGTCCCGCCCGAGGCCCGCTGCCTCCGCAACCGCCTTGAAGCCCGCATCGAAATCGATGGCCGGCCTGTCGACGGCGTTCTTTCCAAGCGTCTTGCGGTAAAATCGGACGTGCGCGAGTTCGTTTTCCGCAACTTCCTGCATGAATTCGCCGATGGCCGGCGTCTCGAACGAGACTTGCTTTCCGCCAACGACGTCGCCGGATTTCGAGCCGGCATCGGCTGCGTCGATGCCTTTTCCGGTGGTGCCGCGGAGGTAGTATTCAGCCTCCATATATTCGAGGTTGAGCGCAAAGCGGAAAATGTCTTCGTCCTGCACGTCCTCCTGGGCATAGGCGCGAGAAACCGGCGTCAGGCCCGTGGTGGTGGCGAGGGTTGCTCCCAAGCCGAACTGCAACGCGCGACGGCGCGAAATATGAATTGAAGGCGTGACACGGATCCTGACTTCCTCCCAAAAGTCCGCCGGTATCACCTGTTGGCACCTGATCGCGGGCCAGCCTTTCTAACCCCGTCAAACTCGATAAATGTTCCTTCGGTTGTCGCGCATTTTCGCCAAATGTTGTGCTTCGAATCCGAGCCATGACCTTGAGCTGATTATGGGCGACTGATGTCTCTCGTCTTGTCGAGAAGCTAGAGATCACAACTGCATCGATGTAGCCTTTTATGACCAGTGATATCTACGTCATAGGCGTCATTTGCGCTGGCCGGTGCTTCGGCGCCAATACACAAGCGAACGCCGATTGGCTTATTCGATCGAAGCCAAGGGCGACACGGCCGGTCCGTTCAAGGCGCTGCCATCAATGGCAAAGTGCGAGCCGTGGCAGGGGCAATCCCAGCAGCGTTCCAGCGAGTTCCAATGAACATGGCAACCGACATGAGTACATGCGGCCGAGCGCTTGTGGAGCGTGCCGTCCTCATCGCGAAAAGCCGCGACTTTGGTAAGCCCTTCGCGCACGATAGCGCCCTCTCCCGGCCGCAGCTTGTCGGCGGAATCGATTTCGCCAGGCGCGATATACTCGGCAAAACTCTTGATCGCTGTCGCATTCTGCGCCAAATAATCGCCGATCGCGCGTGCCGTCTTGCGAGAGGGTTCGTAAAGTTCCCGCCAGGGGCTTTCCCCCTTGAGAATCAGGTCGGAAATCAACAGGCCTGCCACGACCCCATGGGTGATGCCCTGGCCGGAATCGCCGGTTGCAACGAAGACACGCCGGTCACCGGGATTGCGACCGATGAACCCGGCATAGTCGACGGTCTCCATCACCTGCCCGGACCAACGGTTGGTTTCCATCCCGACATCGGGCACCAGCCTTTTGGTCCAGGCCGCCAGGGCCGCGAAGCGTTTGCCGGCATCATCGGCCCGTCCTGTTTTGTGGTCTTCACCTCCGACGATCAGGAAGTCGGTCCGACCTTTGCCAGGCTGAAGCCGAACGTAGTGATAAGGGTCTTCAGTATCCCAATACAGCGCATCCGGTAGGATATCGCGCGCGATCTCGAATGACATCGCGTAGGTCCGATAGGGCGCTTGTTTGGTATGAAGGGCGACCCGATCGTTGATCGGCGAGTTGGTGGCGACAACGGCCGATTTGGCAGACACGGCAAAGCCTGAGACCGTGGTTACGCGCACGCCGCCGTCGGTCTCCTCGACCTTGTCGACGATAGTCTCCGCATAAAGCATGCCGCCGCGCGCGCGAATGCCCGCAGCCAGCCCGCGGAGATATTTGAGCGGGTGAAATGTCGCCTGATTGGCGTAGCGAAGGACGGGCGTATCCGAAAAGCCTGCAAACGGCACGCCTGCGGTTTTCTCGACGTCGACACCAATCTTCAGAGCGGCGTCCAGTTCGCGCTCGATGACGGATTCCTTTCTGCCTGACGCCGGAAACAGAAAGCCGTCGAGGCGGCGGAAATCACACGCAATACCCTCCGCCTCTTGGATTGCTTGGATACGGTCGATAACGGCCGACTGGCTTTGGTAGTAAATCCGCGCCAGTTCCTCGCCGCGCAATTTGATCAGTTCCGAAAAATAGTCGTCGCAGATCGATGACAGATGCGCGGTGGTGCGTGCCGTCATGCCGCTTCCGATCCGGCCGCGATCAAGCACTGCCACCTTTTGCCCGGCGACAGCCAGTTCGTAGGCGACCGACAGTCCGGCAATGCCAGATCCGACGACCACGACATCGACCTGTTCACTCCGCTCGAGCGGAACCGCCTCAGGCGCGACTTCGGTTGCCGCCCAAAGCGATACAGTCCTTTCATCGCTGACATTCATGGCGGAACTCTCCAGGGCATCGATCAGGAAATGGACGCGAGGGGCTAAAAGTTCCCGCTGCGTTTGTACGCCGATCTAATGCGCTAAGCTCCACGGACTGCGCAGGTGGGAAGCACCCCCTTCGCGCGGGTTTCCAGGCCAGCTGTTTCAATCGCCAGTTCGAAGCGTTAGCCGCATTCGCGGACAATTGCCGTGGTCCGCCAACAGCGAGAACGCTGGCCACATCTGACAAGGCGCAACCAGTACGTGACCGTGTAGTGTCTGGACGATCTTGAAGGCATCCCCATGCAGTGTTCTATGAGTAGACACCTCGAAGTTCCAGGATACGATGCTGTGCGACTTAAATGGCCGCGCCCGATTGTCGCCGTTTGGGGCGCGCCTGACCGCCCGGCCTTCAGGACCACGTTGCCTCGGCCGATACCCACTGATGGAATGCGGCGATACGAGGGTCGGTCCAGCAATCTCTTCTGCAACACAAGTAATAGGCCTCCGTGTCGTCAGAGATCTGCATATCCTTGAACGGCAGGACCAGTTCTCCCTTGGTGATCTCTTCGTGGAGCACAGAGAGGTCTCCGATCGCGCCGCCCTGGCCCATGGCCGCGGCACGATAGGCCATATCGGCACTGGGAAAGACCTCACCCGAGTTCACGTCAAGAAGGTTCGGCACAAATCGCCCAGCCCAAACTTTCCAATCGTGCCGATCAGACGTTTCATGCAGCAGGTTATGGTGAACCAGGTCGGCAGGAGAGGTTAGTGGCACCCCTCTCTCCAGCAGCTTTGGAGAGCAAACTGGGGTGCCGAACGATTGCAACACTAGCACCGCGTCGATATCTTTCGGCCCATTTGGATTACCGCAGTCAAAGGCGAGATCGAACTCACCTCCGAAGAAAATTTCCCAATCATAAGGAGCGGTCGTTAGCAATGGCGTGCAATCGGTGTCCGGGTAACATCACGTCGAACTCGACATCAAAGACCAGTTGGAGGTCGCATATCAGCCGATCGAGCGTGTGTATTTTCCAGAGATGGGCATTGCATCGGTGGTCGCCACCATGACCGGTGGGCGGCAAAGCGAAGTCGGCATCGTCGGCCACGATGGCGTGACAGGGGTTGGCGTTATCCTCGGCCAAGACAGGTCTCCCAATGAAACCTATATCCAGGTCGCCGGCAATGGCTGGATTCTGCCCGTTGAAGACCTTCGCGCTGCGATTGCAGCAAGCCAGTCCCTTCGCGAGTCGCTGCTTCGCTATGCCCACGCGTTCCTCGTGCAGTCGTCCCGGACCGCGCTGGTCAACGGCCATTCCAAAATCGAAGAGCGGTTGGCCCGCTGGCTGCTGATGGTCCAAGACCGCGCCGAAGGAAACAAGATCTACCTGACGCATAAATTTCTGCCGACCATGCTTGGTGCCCGGCGCCCCGGCGTTACCACCGCCCTCCAAATGCTTGAATATCGGGGGCTGGTTCACGCCAAACGCGGCGAGATCGCAATCGTCGATCGCGTTGGAATGATAAAACTCACACACGGTGCTTACGGCGAGGAGGAGCAAAGTCACTTCGGCCTAGCCTCCGCCTAACTGTTCGGAATCGGACAAACCCTTGCAGGCTGCCGAATTGGTGCCATAAATCGTGTTGGTTTGGGTTTCAGGGAGGAACTCACATGACCAATACTTTTCACACCGTCACGGTTGAAAGAGCCGCCGAAACCTATGTGCTCTCTAGGGGCAAGGCCCACTTCCTCTCCATCGCACAGGCAATCCGTGCCATCCGAACGCTCATGCCGGCATGCAAGGCTACCGACCGCGAACTGGAGGAGTTAGTGGCGGCAGCATGCATCATTCACGGTGTGCCCGTCGCATTCGACTTCAAAACAGCCGTGGCCGCAGAACCACAGCTCCATTCATAGGGCCGGTGATGCCTGCGCTCGCGCAGACGCCTACCTTGTTGGACGTTCGCCAAGCGATTGTCCGCTACCTGATCGACAACATCGGCAGCCCGAGGATTTCGATATCCGAGGTTAGCCACACTATCAGGAGAATGCTTCCCTTTGCGAACTGACGGACTGGGAACTTGGCGATCTCATTGCGCGAAGCGCGATCGATGCGGGATTCGCGATTGAACTCGACGCCGCAGATCCCTAGGACGCCTGTCGAGGCTCAATAGCGGAACAGCCGCTTTAGCCATGTGGCTCCCAATCACGGACGGTCAGGTTCCGGCCCCACACCGGTCGTTCCGTTGGTCCGGCTTAGTGGACGCGTCTGTCGATCCGGCTCGGCCGAACCAAGACGACACAGGCCGACAGCGACGCCTCTGTACTGCTCGTCGGCCGCCCGGTGACGGTGCTGCAATCGTGGCTCGAGCGCGCCGAAATATCTGAAGCCGCCGTGTTTCGCGGCATCGACCGGTGGGCAATCTCGAAAAACGAGCGCTCACGTCGCAGGCCGTCAATCTGATCCTGAAGCGCCGCGTCGCCGAGGCCGGGCTCGACCCGCAAGCCTTCTCCGCCCACGGCCTGCGCTCCGGCTATCTTACCGAAACCGCCCTTCGCCAAAAAGACGTACAACCGCTCTGGAGCCCGGTCGGGTGGGGCTCGGTTGCCTGATGCACGACCATTTTTTTGCAGCCGCCCACAGTTAAGAGCGCACAACCAGCGGCACGAGGCCCTCGTGTCGCTCGTCGAGATAGCAGACGATGCGGTCGCCGACGCGCTGAAAAGTGAGGTCGACCTTCACGTCACCGACCGCTAAGTGCCGGAGGACGATGTTGTCGATGCCTATCGGCAGCCGAGGGCGTTCGACATTGATCTCGCCCTTCCAACCATCGATCCGAATCCCGAGACAGGCTTGCAGCATCATGAAGGCGGATCCGGCGGACCATGCCTGTGGCAGACAAGCCACGGGATAGGCCACTGGCGCATCACCGATCGCACGCGTAAACCCGCAGAATAGCTCCGGGAGCCGCATGTTGAAACGGACCGCCGCCTCGAACATGCTGCTCATAAGCTTCACGACACTGGTGCGCTCCTGGTAGCGGGCGAGCCCAGCGGCACAGATTGCCGTATCGTGCGGCCAGATCGAGCCGTTGTGATAGGACATCGGATTGAATGGAAGCTCGTCGTCGGCCAAAGTCCGAACGCCCCAACCGCTGTGGAGATGGGCTGATAACAGCTGCTCGGCAACTGATTGCGCCCGTTCAGCTGACGGTAGCCCGACATAAAGCAGGTGACCGGGGTTGGAGGCGCGCACCGCGCATTGCTTGCCTTCGCCGTCGATTGCCAAGGCATAGAAATTGCGGTCTGGCATCCAAAACTGCGTCTCCACTGCGTTGCGGATCCTTTCTGCCATGCCGCTCCAGTGCGCTGCCTTGGCGACATCGCCGCGCTTGGCGGCCAGCGCAGCCATGCCTTGATAGGCTGCGAAGACGTAACCTTGCACCTCGACCAGTGCGATTGGTCCCCTGGGTATCGTCCCATCGCTATGGAAGATAGCGTCTGCGCTGTCCTTCCAGCCCTGGTTGAAAAGCCCCGTATCTGCCGCCCTGCTGTAGGTCACGAAACCCTCTCCGTTGCGGGCTCCAACCTCCTCCATCCACGCGATGGCCGCACACAGCGAGTCCCACATGCGATCGACCAACTCGTCATCGCCCGTGCGATCGGCATAGGACCAGGCCAGGTAAACATAAAGCGGAGTGGTGTCGACGCCGCCGTAGTAGCGGCCGAACGGTAGCTCTCGCAGCACAGCCATTTCCCCCTTGCGCGTTTCATGCATGATCTTGCCGGGCTCGGCATCGTCAAATATCGAAGTCTCTGTCGACTGATAGCGGGCAAGGAACGCCAGGACCCCGCGGGCAAGGTCGGGGTTGAGCCACAGCATTTGCAAGGCGGAAATGACGCCGTCGCGGCCGAAGGCTGTCGAGAACCAGGGAATACCGGCGTACGGATAAGGCCCGGTCTCCAGATCAGTGGTCAGCAACGCTATGTCGGCGCGCGTGCGCGTGAGCCAGTCATTGAACACGCGGCCGGAGCTGAAGACGGTGGCGCCCTGTCGACGCTTTGAGCGCATGGCAAACCGCGCTCGCGCCGCGGCCGCGCGGAAGCGATCACTGGACGGGATTTCCTCGCTGTGACCGACCTCCAGATGGAGCGCTCTGCTGTCGCGCATCCCCACCAGAATGAGGAACTCGGCGTGATTGGGGTGCATCTCATGGGGCGTCATCGAAAACGCGATGACGGATTGGCGCTCCACATTGTCGAGACCCTCGTAGCGAAACGTCACTCTTGACTCGCCCACTAGCGCGTCATGCGCGCGACCGCGCCGGCTGCGCGTAGTGCCGCGCACCTCAAACATGTCACGGAAATCGGCGTCGAAGTCGAACCGGACCGGCAGCAGCACCTCGCGCGCGGAGTAGTTCGTGAAGATGACGCGCTCGAACATGCGGTCTTGCCAGATGAACCGGGTCCGATCGATGTGCACGACGCCCGGCAGCGTTTCACTACCGTTCGGCCCGATGGTGGCCAGATTTGTAAGATTGGCGGTGAATAGGATGTTATCTTGCGATAGCGAGGCGCCAAGTAGTGAGGGCATGCGGCCGCCGATGAACAGACGGAAGCGCGACAGCACACGCGTATCGTCGCGGAAAAGCCCGTCGCCGGTGCCTCGTATGTCGCCGTAGCTGTCCGCGACGATGAAGCAGTCCTCGTGCTTGAGAGCAAATTGCCTATGCGGCTCGCGCGGCGCCGATTCGTCGAGCGCCGGGAGAGCCACAGCTGGATCAAGCTTGCGTTCTTCGACTTCAGTGGTCATGTCAGCCCTCCTGTTCGAAAGAGACTTGGGCGGTGGAGACTTGGGCGGCGCAGGCACACATGCTTCCCCATCAAGGCCGGCGCCGAACCATCCTCATCGACAGCGTCTCGCATCAATCCCGCACTCGGCGCGCGATCGCGGAGAGCCTCGTTCGAATTCTTGGCGAATGATTGGCGAATTCTGCTGTAAAGCGCGATCAAAAGCGGCTCGAAGCCGATCGGTTCTAGGCCGGTTCGATCAAACAGGCCTGACCAGCTGCATTTCAGCGCGGCCATTTCGAGAGCCAAATGCAAATCGCTTGTTGCCGGCGAGCGAGCGGTAGACCGCCATATAGTCGCTGCACATGCGCCCGACCATGAACCGCCTTTCAAAAGTTTCCCGTACCCGTCCGCGATCGAGACCGCCTATCCGCCGTACAGCCTCCACAGCTTCGTCGACGCTGTCCACTATCAATCCGGACACGCCATCATCGATGACCTCTGGAACGGCGCCGCGGTTGAAGGCTATCACCGGGGTGCCGCAGGCCATTGCCTCGATGGTTACAAGGCCGAACGGTTCGGGCCAGTCGATCGGAAACAGCAGCGCTGTCGCATTGCCCAAAAACTCCGCCTTCTGCTGCTCATCGATCTCGCCAATGAACTCGACATTCGAATATCGAAGCACCAGGGGCTCAACTCGCTCCGCCCAAAATGATTGGTCAACCGCGTCGATTTTGGCCGCGATCTTCAGCGGCATTCCAGCGCGGGCGGCGATTTCTATCGCCACTTCCGGGCCCTTTTCCGGTGAGATGCGGCCAAGAAATGCCAGATATCCCGAGGCTTTCCGCCGGAATGGAAGAATATCACGCGGCAGGCCATGGTAGACCGTTCCGAGCCAATTGACCGGCGGCATGGGCCGGCGCTGGTCATCGGAAATCGAGACCAGCGGAATGTCGTCGAACATCGCGTAAAGCCGCGCCAGGAACGGAAGGTCGAGCCTGCCATGAAGCGTGGTAACGGTTCGCTGCGCGAACTCTCGAATTATCGGAAAGTGGAGAACATCGACATGAAAATGCAGTGCATCGAATTCATCCGCCCGTTTACGGACCTGTTCAAGCATCATGATGTGGTAGGGAATATGGTTTTGGGACTTGGGATTCAGGCGCAGTGCAACATCGCAACACGCCACCAGTTCGGCCGAAGTGCGTGAATCACCGCTGGCGAACAAGGTCACCTCGTGGCCCTGTCGAACCAGCTCTTCCGTCAGATATGAAACGATGCGCTCGGTCCCGCCATAGAGCCTGGGGGGTACAGATTCGATAAGAGGTGCAATCTGGGCGATCTTCATTTTTGCAGGACATCGTGAAAGTGAAAAGTCGGCCTTCAACGAGAGCGGGCGACGCGCACACCTCTCCTTGTATTGCACCGACGCCAACTCTCGAATTGCTAATATGTTCCCGGGAAGATCACCCATCGTGACGTTCGGGCTAGGCAAGGCTTGAGGGCCTAGGTCCTGATCTTTGCGGAATGTTCGCGGGGTGCGGGCATTCCGGCATGGCATCGACCGCGAGCGCCGGCATCAAGGTGATCATATTCTGGGTCAACGTGGCGTGTCGAAGCCGCTTCAGCGGGGCCGAGTTTATTCGCAGAAGAAGCATCATTCTCCAGATCCCCCCTGTAGCGCGAGGCGCGTCCGTGGCAGAACTTTGGCATGGCACGCCTTGGCCCGCTGCTGGCATTTTTAGCGCTCTATGCCGCAATGTATGCTGCATTCGGGACAGCGTCCCCGTTCTGGCCACGGTATTTTGAGGCGCGCGGCCTGACACCTGAAGAGCTGGGCGTTCTGTTCGGGCTAGGCAACGCAGCCCGGCTGATTGCCGGACCGCTCGCCAATCGAATTGCAGATCTTCTCGGTGCCCTCCGCATCACCCTGGCGGTCTGCATCGGGATCGCGGTAGCGGCGACGCTTGGGCTGGCTGCCGTGCAAGGCGTCTTTCTTCTGTTGGTCGTCTATCTGGCCCAGTCAGCCGGGCTGGCACCGATCACAACCCTCGCCGACGCCCTTGCGGCGCGCGCATCGGTGCGCGAGCCGGGTTTTGAGTATGGTTGGGTGCGGGGTGCGGCATCAGCGGCCTTCGTTGCTGGCACCCTCGCGGCTGGCCAGGTGCTCGGAGTTTTCGAGCTGGATGCGATTATATGGATGTACGCCGCGCTGCTCGCCGGAGCGTTGGCTGCCGCCGCGCTGGTGCCGGAATCAGACACCGGCGCCGAGCGGGCTGCGGACCCGGTCGGGCAAAGCGTAATCGGCGGGCTGCGCGAGCTGCTCGGTCTCCCGACTTTCCGGCGCATCGTCATGATTGCGGCGCTGATCTATGGCAGCCATGCAATGCATGACACCTTCTCGGTCATCCGCTGGACGGCGGCCGGGGTCGGCACGGCGGCGAGCAGCATACTTTGGTCGGAAGCCGTCGGAGCGGAGGTGGTGGTGTTCGTTGTGGTCGGGCCGATCCTGCTGCGCCGGCTTGGCGTGGCCGGGGCCGCTGCTCTGGCCGCGGTGGCCGGAATCCTGCGCTGGGTCGTGGAAGCGGAAACGGCGGCGATCTGGATGCTTGCGTTCGTGCAACCGCTTCACGGCATTACCTTCGCACTGCTGCATCTTGCCTGTATGCGTGTTATCGCCAGCAGCGTGCCGGCACATCTTGCCGCCACGGCGCAGGCCCTTTACGCGATCGGCCCGGGGCTGGCCACCGCGGGCCTTGTCTGGGTATCAGGTCAGCTTTATGGAGCCTATGGCCCGCCCGGGTTCCTCATGATGGCGGGACTCTGTGTGCTGTCCCTTCCGCTAGTAATTGGACTTCGTGAAAGGCCCCCACCATCGGATTGACGCGTATGAGGGCGATGGTCGCCGATTGTGCGAGCTTCTCAGCCAAGGGGTGGTAGCGGCGGAATGGGGAAGATGCCAGAGGGGCTCGTCAGCGCCCTCGAGCTTCGGCTTGAGTATTTGCACAAACGAGTCCAGCGGGGGGTTATACCGAAGGCGGATGGGAAACAGCGACTGGAAGACAAGATCGTTCAGGATGCAACAGTCACGGTGCTCAATGCATCTATGAAGGCGACTTCTGCGGTTTCTCCTACGGGTTCCGGCCCGGAAGAGGACCACACGGCGCATTGGATGCCCTGTACATCGCGATTGACCAACGGGAGGTGAACTGGATCGTAGACGCCGACACCCAGAACTTCTTCGGGACGGTCAGTCCGGAAAGGCTGGTTCGCTTCATCGAACACAGGATCGGCAACAAGCGCATCATCCGCTTGATCCGCAAATGGCATAGACATGCTCGGACATGACCTCGCGAACGGTCGTGTTGCCGGCTGAGCGCTCCTCGGCGACACCGCGCATCACGATATCGCGGTCGGTCACCATGCCGACCAGCATGTCATTCTCCCGACCGGAAGGGCGCCGAGATAGTCGGCCCGCATTTTCCGGGCGGCAACCGCTATGAGGAAAGGCCTCTGTTCACTTGCTATGCGCTTTAATGTGCATATATTGTGCGTATGAGAGGTCGGAGATTTGCCATGACCCACGCACAGCTCGCACATTCCGCGGTGGTCTCAGGCTTTGTCGATAGCTTGCAGGAACCACGCACGCCCTATATCTCGCCGAAACGCCTGTCGCAGGCCCTCGGCGTGAAGGTGGCCAACCTGGCGCAGTTAACCGGTGTTCATCGCAACACGCTGCGCAATCCCGCATCGGAACGCCTGCAGGGCCGGATGCGCGAAATGGTGAAGGTGATTTCGGCCGCGACGGAACTCACCGGTAACGTCGACAAGGCGATCTACTGGTATCGCAACGAGCCCATCGCCGACTATGGCCATCGCACGGCGGCCGAGCTCGTTGCGGACGGCCAGGTCGAGGCGGTTCTGGCCTTCATCAGGGATCTCGAGAACGGGGCGCGCGGGTGAGAATCACCCACGTCGGCCCGGACGAGATCTTTCACCGCTATCTGACACCCAAATGGGCATTCCTGCCCATCAGCGGTGCGGGCGCGGCGATCGACGGCGGCCGCTTCAATCGACCGGGCGTCGAGGCGCTTTACCTGTCACGCGCGCCGCAAACGGCCCTCGATGAATACAAGCAGAGCGCCAGCATCATCCCGCCGGCCACCCTTGCAGCCTACAAGATCACGCTCGCCGAGGTCGCCGACCTTTCGCAGGGGTTCGACCCAAACGTCTGGGACGACATCTGGCAAGGATGGGATTGTGCGTGGCGCCAGATCGCCCGCATCGACAGGAACGTCCCGCCATCGTGGAAGCTCGCGGACCTGGTCATCACGGCTGGGCTTCGCGGTATCCTGTTTCCGTCGCTGCGCCATGCCGGCGGCACCAATCTGGCGATCTTCTCGGCCAATCTTGTCGAAGAGGATCGCGTCGCGGTCCATGATCCCGATCATCGGCTGCCGCACGATCAGTCGTCCTGGTCCTGAATTGCCGCCTCTCGCCAAGGGCGCAACGACCTCTAGGGCACTTGGTCCTCAACGCGGTCAGCCTCTAATTCTTCCTCTTCGCCTTCCTCCTCCTCGCTCGCCAGCCCGGCCGGAATTTCTCCCGCCAGCAGCTTCTCCTTGCTGAGCAGTCCGGCGTCCTCGAGCGCCTCGAAATCGGGCAAGTCGCGCAGCGTGTCGAAACCGAAGTGCGACATGAAGGCTTTGGTCGTCACGTAGGTGTAGGGGGCGCCGGGCTGTGGGCTGCGCGGTCCCGAGGTGATGAATTCCTGCTCGCGCAGTACGCCAATCAGATCGCGTGAAACCTCCTTGCCGAAGAAGGATGACAGCTCGCCACGGGTGATCGGCTGGAAGTATGCAATGCACATCAGCACCAGCGCCTCGAACTGCGACAGGGGTTTTGACCGCGTTCTATCCGCGCCCTGGCCCGTTGCTGTGCCAAATGCACCGCGAATGACGTCGGCAAACGCTTTCCTGGTTCGGTGCTGCCATCCTCCGGCGACCGACACGAGCTCATAGGGCCGGTTGCGCAGTTCCTCGCGAATGTCGTCGATGATCAGATCGACGTTGCAGCTCTTTCCGACGACCCGCGCCAGCGTCTCACGCATGACGGGCTCGCTGGCGGCGAAGATGACCGCCTCAATCCGGCCCATCCATTCACGCCAGCGCAGCTCCGGCGGCAGGTGCTCGAGTTCGGTATCGACCAGCAAGCGCTGGTTATCCTTTCGCTGACTTCCCGTCCGGTCCGCCATCGCTACAGCCCATAGAGCCGGAAGGTCGGCCGACCCGACAATTCTCGCACGGCGCCAAAGTCGACCAGCCTGTCAAACAGGCGCCGCAGACCTCGCTCGCTCATGCCAGGAATGGGCTGGGACGCGACAATCGCATCGTCGGAGAGCAGTTTTTCGACTACAGCATCCGATCCCTTTGCCCGCAGCTTCGGTGCAACGGCGATGAGCCGCTGGGCACGACGATCGAGCTCGGCCGAAAGCTCGACGGCCCGCAGCGCGGCGCGCGCCTGAGCCACAAGGAGGCTCTGCACGCTCTCCCGGCCTGGCCCCTGGTCCCTCTCCGCCAGGCTGGTTATTCTCGGTCGCACGCCACGCGTGTACCCGCCCGATCCTGACTGCGCTCCCAGCAGCGGCACCGCATATTGCCAGCCCAGCCGTTGCGCGAGCAGGACGTCGGCGAGCCAGGACCCGAAACTGCGTCCGAAGCCATGGCGCTCAGCAGCCGCGAAGGCGCCGGTCAGCACCGCGACAACGCCCTCCGCCCCGGAAAGCTGGCGGAGATCCTCGATCAGATCGCTCACCGCCTCGTCGTCGCCTCCGTGACCGAGTTCGTCCAGCGCGGCGGCGAGCACAGCTTCCGTCAGCAGATCCTCTGCCGGCAGCAAAGTCAGCCGGCGCCAGGCGAGCAGGATGCGGCCGGCCGGCCCGACGTCATCGCCGGGACGGGTCAGACACACCGCGTCACGCAGGGCGCCGTCATCCTCGACGCGGCCCGCCTTTCGCGACGTCGAAGCTGCCGCCGCGAGCGCCAAGCGCTGCCGCCAGGCCCCGGCCCACCGCTCCTGCCGGCGCACGACAGCGTCGAGCGCGCCGATCGTTGCGCCTGCCACAACCGCAGCCTCGTCAAGGCTTTGCGGGCCGTCGACCGCCCGTCGCAACCAGGACGGCACCGGCGCCACGGTGGTGACCAGTTCGATCCCGGCAGGGTGAGCATTGTGGCGGAGCGACGGCTTGGGGCGAAGAATCATCGTCAATGAGGATGAACGAGCGCGGCGCTTCTGGCAACGATAATGCGAACAAACCGCCGCGCCCGTCGTAGCTCCACAACGAACGATAATGTTGCATTATCGTTCGTTGTTTACGAGCCTTCGGAGCCATGGTAGAATGCACCCGAAAGGTAGAATTTTGGAGTCTTTCGTGTCTCTGAACATCAAAAATCCGGCCACCGTGGCTCTCGCCGACGAACTCGCACGCCGCCAGGGCATCAGCAAGACGGCAGCCATTCATCAGGCCCTTAGCGATCGCTTGCATCGCTTGGGCTTTGGAGAGACCGCTCAGGAGCGTCTGCTGACAGAATTGCGCGCCATCCGAGAAAGAGTGGCACGATTGCCTGAACTAGATAGTCGCAGCGACGAGGAGATCATCGGGTATGACGAGCATGGAATCCCGAACTGATGGTGATCGATACCTCAGCTGTTGTAGCGATCCTTCGGAGCGAGCCTGAGGCAGCAAGGCTGGAACGAGCGCTGATCTTGGACCCAATCCGTCTGGTCCCGGCAACCTGCGTGCTCGAGGCACGCATGGTGCTGGTCAGCAGGCGCGGCGAACACGTATTGGCCGAGATCGATCTTTGGCTGCGCAAAATCGAGGCCGACATCATTCCTGTCGACTCCGAATTGGTTGATCTGGCGACCCAGGGTTGGCTGACCTACGGCAAGGGCCACCACCCGGCGGCGCTGAATTTTGCCGATTGCCTCTCCTATGCTTTGGCAAAGCGTGCGGACGAACCGCTGCTTTTCGTCGGCAAGGACTTCTCTCAAACGGATATCGAAGTGGCATGAGCATGACTGACGACGCTCCAAGATCATCGGCTGCTTCCGGCGATGACGACATGCCCGACATGGTCGACGTCGTCATGCAGATGGGCGATGCCGACTGCGGCTCGTCCCCTCCCCTTCCAGCCATCGCCAATCCCAGCCTGCCTGCGCATCTTGAGGCGCTCGCCGGCCGCGCGCGCGATTATATCGAGGCGGCGAGTTCGGCCAACACGCGCCGCGCCTACGCAGCCGACTGGAAGCATTTTTCGAGCTGGTGCCGGCGCCAAGGCATCGAGATGTTCCCGCCCGATCCTCAGGTCGTCGGGCTCTATATCGCCGCCTGCGCGTCAGGTACGGCCACTGGCGACAAAAGGCCCAACACCGTTTCAACCATCGAGCGCCGGCTTTCGTCGCTCTCCTGGAATTTTGCCCAGCGCGGCCAGCCGCTGGAACGCAAGGACCGGCATATCGCCACCGTGATGGCTGGCGTTCGCAACACCCACGCCTCCCCTCCCCGGCAGAAGGAAGCGATCCTGCCCGAGGATCTGATCGCCATGCTCGAGACCCTCGACCGCGGCACGCTGCGTGGTCTGCGCGACCGCGCCATGCTGATTTTGGGCTTCGCCGGTGGCCTTCGCCGATCCGAAATAGTCGGCCTCGACGCCGGCAGGGACCAGACCGAGGACGGACGCGGCTGGGTCGAGATTTTTCCCGAGAAGGGTCTGCTTGTCACATTGCGCGGCAAAACAGGCTGGCGCGAGGTCGAAATCGGCCGCGGCTCCTCCGACGCCACCTGCCCTGTGGTCGCTCTGCAGACCTGGCTAAGACTGGCGCGCATTGCGCACGGACCGCTGTTCCGGCGCGTTGCTGGTCAAGGCAGAGCCGTCGGTGCCGATCGCTTGAACGACCAGGAGGTCGCACGCCTGGTCAAGCGCGCCGCCCTGGCCGCCGGCGTGCGCGGCGATCTGTCGGAGGGCGAACGGGCCAAGAAATTCGCCGGCCACTCACTGCGCGCCGGCCTCGCCTCGTCGGCCGAGGTCGATGAACGCTATGTGCAAAAACAGCTCGGCCATGCCTCCGCGGAGATGACCCGCCGCTATCAGCGCCGCAGAGATCGCTTCCGCATCAACCTGACCAAGGCGTCCGGGCTCTAAGGAGGCAAAAGCCCCTCCCCTGCCGTCTTGCGTCTCGCGATCCGCGCACGCCCTCCAGCCTGACCAGGCATTCTCGCCAAATGAATTGGGTCACTTCTGTCGGGACCGCCCCGGGGGCCGTCTTCATCGCCAGGACAGCTGGTCTTTCGGCAGCCGACCGCTCGGATCGAACACGTTCACTTTGTGCGGAAGATCGGGGCCCCAGTCCCATAGCACCAGATTGCGGTCCTCCGTCTCCGCGCCCGGAGCAAAACTCGGCACCAGTATTCCAGCGATGCCTTGAGGTCGCAGCCGGTCATAGATAGACCAGGATGCAGGTCGCTCGCCGTTGCTGAGAGCCGTGGCCCAGGCGCTGCCCATGTCCGCAAGCGTGACAGAAGATCCTCCCCTCCCCTGCTCGGTTGCCAGATCAGTGATGTCCTCGCAGTCCACCTCATAAGAGCACAGCACGCAGGGATCGATGCGATGCGCGAAGCCCTGGTTGGCTTCCTTGACAGCCGTCATGACGGTCAGCGCCAGATACAGCGCGGGCACACCTTTGGGATTGAATCGAGCGCCCCTGATCGCCGCTCCATCACCGGAACTCGGCTTGAATGCCCAACGTGGATCATGCGCCCTGTAGCAGGTTCCGACAAACCTCAAGCAAAGCCACCCAGGGCCATGTGATCGAGGTAGTCGCGAATAGCAGCGGCCTTGCCGTCCTTCACGAGGGCTTCGGCGGTGCGTCCACCGAATGCCGGCAGCGGCTGGGCTCGGTACCAGGCCATGGCCTGTTCCTTGCCTCCGGCCCATTCCGTCACGCGGCTGATGATCTCGAGCATCTCGCGCAGACGGCTCTGCGTCTTGGCCGTGCGGCTGCGCTCCAGCCGATAGAGGGTTTCACGGGCAAGCCCGGCTGTCTGAGCCAACTGACCCTTGGACATTCCAAAGCTGTCGGCCACCTGGTCAACGGCAATTTTCCCGGCCCGGTCCATATAGGACAAAACCAGAGGCTCATTCTGCACGGATATCTTGAGGGCCTGCCCCATGGAGTTCCTTGTCGTATTAGCAGCCGCGTTTACTGTGCAAAACATATGGCGCTTGTCGACTGGTTTCAAGCCCGCAGGCGCATGACGTTGGTTGGTGGCTTCTGATTGCGTAGACCAGCTTGCGAGCTGCTTGGCACGTCGATCTCATAACATCATCTTGCCATTCGCCTCCTCGACCGCGCGCGGACCACCAACAACGGCAGCATTACGCACAAGAATTTCCAGCGCCTAGCCGGTCATTCTTGCCGTCGTGCCATTGGCCTTAAGCGCTGCCATCAGCATGGGTCCGACCGAGAACTGTCCTGCCCTCGCCTTTTCGGTCAGCACGCGCAGATAGCCCCCGGCCGAGTTGATATGCTGCGCCCTTTGTAGGATACAGGCAATCACGATCGCGGCGACCTCCTGGCCCATCACATGGCAAGCCTCCTCATACGCCGAGGGCGACACGCCAAGGTAGCCACGCACCTGGGCGGCGGTAATCATCAAATCGCGCCAGCTTGCGATTCCGTGGGCGGCATAGTCGGCAAGTTCGGGACAGGCCTTCAGCACAAGTCCTATCGGAAACCCTTTCGGCTTCTCGGCGTAGGCCGTTCTTGGTTCGACCGTCGCCCTGCTTTGTTCTAAAGCTGGTTCAAATACAAAAGTGGAGTCTGTGTTTGAATCAGATTGCTGCCGCTCGTTTTGGGACTCATTGCCGCTAGGATTCGTGGAATTCATGAAGCTTTCCAGCATCATATCCACTTCGTCGTGAAGCAAGGAGAGCTCCGCAAGAATCGCTTCCAGCTCCGACAGCCCTGCCCGCCGAGGAATAGCCTCCACGATTGCTCTGAACCGCCTCCAAATGGTTCCCCAGTCGCCAGGCGCGCCCTCGTCGATCGCGGCTTCGACCAGCTTGTGAATGTCGCGCCGATGGAGGGTGATCCGCTCCCGCGTTAATTTGAGCGCCCGGCTGTCGGCGCGGACCTGCTCGGCAGCCTGCTGAAACTCCGCGGCCCGTGCAAGCAGTGGCGCCAGCGAGAACCCGAACGCCTCCTCGACTGCGCCGCCCTTTGCCTTGCGAGCGAACCGTTTGCCGTTTGGACTGTCTCGGCGGATGATCAGTCCGCTATTCACCAGTTCGGCCAGATTCCTGCGCAGCGTGGAATCGGCCATGCCGTGCGCCCGCAGTGACAGCTGCGCGTTCGAGGGATAGACCATCAGCCCGTTCTCTTCGCTGATCTGATCGTCCGGATAGAACGACAGCAGTCCGCTGAGGACGGCCAGGGCGCGATCTCCCACGCCTATGATCGTCTTGCCCTCGCACAGCCAGCGATACACCTGCCATTTCTCGACGGCGGCCCCTTCAGGAATCTTTCGTGATGCCGTGTTCGCTTGCACCAAGGCAAGCGTCATCGGCCGCCGCCCAAAGGGCGTCGTCGCATAACCACTTTCCATTTCCCTCGCCTTTCAATCAGGCAAAAGAAAACTGCTCGTCGAAACGACGCCAACGACTCTTGACAGTGATTCGGGGAAATGCGATTCTCAGCTTGCTACAGACGTGAGAAGGGCTTCCGCGACGGTGACGTTCGGGGGCCTTTTTCTTTTGCGATTTCAGTCTCCTGTTTTCTTTGCCGTTTCCGATGCCCTGAAAGCCTCGAAAAGCTCGTCCAGCTTGTCGGCGATGAATGCGCCGAAGGGCGATGCATCCTTTGACTTCAAGGCAAGCGTAAACACCTTTCCCGTGTCGGTGATCTTGGCTCGGACCGACTTGTCCTGGGGCACCCAGGCCTTTTCCTGAGGCTTCGATGCGGCTCGCGGCTGCTTCATCGGCGCATTCAAAAAATCGAACAGACGAGCAAAACGAGCGTCACTGCCCGGTTCGGCGAAATCGGCACTTGTCACGTACTCTGCCGCCCGTGCGGCGGTCCCGGGATGCTCCATGAGCTTGGCAAGCTGCCACCAGCGGTCCCGGCCTATGCTCTTGGCTGCGCCGACGGCCACAATGACCTGCTCGGGAATGTTGTTGGTCACGGAGCGCATTTTCGAGAAGGTCGTATCATCGAGCGCAAGGGCCGACTTCACCGTGTCCGGCGAATGGCCCCGCTTGAGAATGCGATCGGCAAAAAGCGTCCTTTCGATGAAGGACAGGTTGGCCCTGGCAGCATTCTCCTGGCCCTGCGCGATGACATGGTCCTCATCGCCGATCTTCTTGACGACTGCACGAACGGGCCTGCCCAGCTGGCGTGCGACCTTGACGCGCCTGTGGCCGAAGACGGTTTGAAACCGGCCGGAACTATCCGGGTGGGGCCTGACCAGAATCGGAGAATCCTGCCCTCGCTCGCGAATCGCCGCCAGCAGCTCATGAAATGCCTCATCGTCATCGTCCATGCGGTCCGAGACGAATGAGGTGTCGACCAACGCCGGATCGAGATCGACGACCGAACTCTTAGAGAGCTCCTCGAATGACTGCATGATCGACCGGGATGCCCCACGAACCGCATAGCCCGAGACATCCCCGCTGTCGGCGACTGACGTCGCGGGGCCCATCACGCTGCCGAATACATCCTTGCGCGCCATTCAATCACTCCGATTCGCAGCTAGTCGGCTGATTTCACGAGCAAAATCCCCACTTTTTACTGCCGTAAAATGCGTCATGACCGTCCCCATGCGCGATGGATTAGCGCGACAATCTCGGAATTCACCGCGTCCAGCGATTCAAGTGCCCGTTCGTAGGTCGAACGCGTAAAAGACGACTTTTCCACCTCGTAGAGCGTCTGTTTCGTCAGTCCTGCATCCGAGATTGCCGTCGACTTGAGCATGGGATTCTCAAGGATCTGGCCGGCAAGCATCGATTGCATGAAGCCGACCATCTGTGCCTGGGGAATGTCGGTGGGTTCGTAGCGCGTGATCAGATAGCGGAACCAATCCAGCTCGATCGCAGCACCGGCGGCCTTGATGGTCTTCAATATGCCGCCGAGCATCAGCAGGAACTGGCTCATCGACATCAGGTCGAGCATCTGGGGGTGGACGGTAATGAGAACCGACGTCGCCGCCGACATGGCGGTCAAGGTGAGATAGCCAAGTTGCGGCGGGCAATCGACCACGACGACATCATAGCGCTCGTCGACCTCGGACAAGGCCTTTGCAATCCTGGTGAAGAACTGGCGGCCAACGCTGGACGATTTGTCCTGCATGGCAAGCGGCGTGTCGTACTCATACTCCTGCAGCTCGAGGTTGGCCGGGATGATATCCAGGCCCGGAAAATTGGTAGGCACGATCACGTCGGATATCGGCTTGCGCTCGTCGTCGTACCGGATCGCCTCATACAAAGAGAGATTGCGATCGAGTTCCGGCTGGAAGCCATGCAGGGCCGAAAGTGACGCCTGCGGGTCGAGATCGATGGCAAGCACGCGGTGCCCGGTCAGCGCAAGGTGCTGGGCGAGGTGGGCAGCCGTTGTTGTCTTGCCGCTGCCGCCCTTGAAATTGACGACAGCAACCACCTGGAGCTTGTCTCCAGGCTTGCGGTGCGGGACGTATTTTTTTACCTCGGTCCTGCCATGCCGATCCAGAAAATGACGCAGTTCAAGCATCTGTTCGGCGGTATAGGAACGGCGTCCCGAAGGTATCTGCTCGGGCAGGGGGCCCTTGCCCTCCAGATGGAGGCGCTTGAGATTGTTCTGCGAGACCCCGAGGTAGTGGGCCACTTCCGCCAGCGAAAAAGGGCGAAGTGTCTTTGTTGCATTTGGCGGAAACTTTTCCATGCGGAGCTGGTTAAGCCGCCGCGATATCTCTGCGCCTTGCTCGAGGATCTTGTCATCGAACTCGAAGCGTGGCAGCCGCATGGAGATGTTCATTTCTGTCGAAACCTGAATTGGCGCTTTTTGTGAGCAATTCACTCAACAAGCGCCATTAAGCTCCGATTCGGCCGGCTCCGGCAAGAAGTTTTGGGTTAACAAAAGGTTAACGTCACTGACCGGCTTTTCTTGCTGCTAGCTGCTCTTGCCATCACGAAGGCAGCTGCTCAGTTTTTTGAGCGCGGTACTGTCTTGCTATCCAAGCTAACGGCATGTTTTCTCTGTCATAAGGATCATAATTTACGGCAGTAAATCGGGCACACTCAGAGGCGGGATGCAAGTGCCGGCGGGCAGGGCAGGGCAGGGCACCGGATCCGATGGCACGTGGCCGGTTGGGTTCGTTGTCGGTTAGAGCGAACCGGCTGGGGGCGAGGCCGATATCGGAATAGCCGACTACAATGAAGACCGTCAGGGGAGACCGTTGACGGAGTGGGTGAAGCCCTCCTCAAGGCCGAGGTTAAGCCCGATCAACATCTGGAAGCATAGTTTCCGGAACGAGACAGCCTCGAGTTCATGCGGAGAACTCTCCCCGGCCCATAGCGGCAAAGCTCGCTCTCAACACCGTGGCGCACTGGACTTCGAGCACCTGCGTCACCATGGCAGCAGCGGCGTCGTCGAGTTCGCCATGCCTTCCGGCGAAAGCACCGACACGCCGGTGCCACGGCAGTTCGGTGTCGTCCTCCTCATCGCTCAACATACCACGCCACCGGTCCTGCTCCCCGGCAGAAGTGCGGAAGAAGCCCAGTTGCAAACTGAGTGAATGTAAACGCCGGGCCGTCAGAAGGACACCGCGACCGGATCGGCGAGGGCCGCCACGGCGTCGGGCGACGCGTTCACATCCGCAGCCCACCAGGCCGGAAACCTCAAGCTGCGCATCAGGACCGTTTTCATCCTCAGTCAACGGCCCCGAAGCAGCGCATCAGCCGGCGCTTTAGGGCCGCTACGAGCAGCTGGCTCGAGGCGCCAGAATCGCTGCCAGTACGCGGAGCCAGCGCGTGTACCGACACGACCATGGTCGCGGTTGTCCGGAGTTCTTGTGTCCTGCTTGGTGTCCAGTCGACTTCGAAGACCAGGTCAGCCACCGCCGCTGGCATATTGGGTTATCGCGATGAATCGCTGGCGCACAATCTCGACCCGGCCTTGGGGCCCTCTGATATTGCCTTCCAGAAAGTCGTCGAAATCTGGGGCTGCAAGCATGTCTTTGAACTGGTCGCCGATATAGGTACGGACCTCGTCTTCCGCGCCTCCCAGCTCAGCAACCAACTCTTCTCGACCGTCGACGATCAAGAGTATGTCCTCGGCATCCCGGCTAGAAAGCAGATCCTTTCCACCTCTGCCAAGGTATGCCTCCAGCTTCGTCGCGACGAAGAGTGCCGGTGTCAGGCGACGGATGATGAGCTTATCGTCCAACGGACAATCGACCGCCGTCTCAATACCCGCTTCATACCAACGATTGCTGAATCCGAGGATTTTGGAATCGTCCGGCATGAAGTCGACTTTGATCCGGCCAAGATGCATTCGGCAAATGACACTGTCGTTGGGTGACTCCGAGAAACCCCGCTCTCGAAGCCGTTCCAGGAGCTGCGCCCATTCCGAAAAGCCGGCCAGATCGACAATTAGGTCGACGTCGTCAGTCGCCCTGACATCCTCGAGCGTGATGGCATCGGTGATGAAAAGAGCGGTCGTACATCCGCCGACGAATACAAGACGCTTGCGCAGGTCATCGCCTAGAGCTTCCGCGACAGCCCTTAGCATTGCTAGTAGCTGGCCTTGGATGCTGGTCATTTCTGCGCGAGCCTTTCCGCAAGACGCTCCGCCGCGAGGCCAGCCTCGCGCTGGTTTCCGAGTCTTATTGCGTCCGCAAGGGCAAGATACTCGTACAGCCGATCATCCCTTTGAACGGCTTCAGGAACGCTTTTAAACATCGGCGTCACCGATTGTCCCATGTCGCGGCCGCTGGCATAGGGCCACACATAGATGTAGCTGCCAGCGCTTATTAGCACGTTCTTTAGGATGGGCGCCGCAAAAGCGGTCGGGATTCCGCGCTGCATTGCTCCAGGCTTCGCTGGAAAAACGAACTTCAACCCGTGCACGATGAAATTCTGCAGGTTCCTGCGGCTCGGCTTGGCTCTGCCCGTATCTCTATCCCTGGCCGCGATACCGGAGGCAAGACTTCGATTTATGGATGCATTGACCTCAGTCTTGCTTATGCCAAGAGAAGACGCCAGATTGCGGACCGAGTATGGATCCTGGCCCTGCGCTTCTGAGCGCAGAGTTTCGACACCTTTTTCTTTCTCCTGCTCCTGAAGGCTGATGAGCTTGAGCAGGACGACGATGTCCTGGCTTTTCATTTGATTCCGATCCGCTGTCCGTTGTCCGAGGACCACGGACACCTACACGGGGAGTGCGGCTCTGTCAAAGGAATCAAGAATCCCTGCAGCTTACGTGGCCCAATAATGATTCGACCGCATTCAGAATAGAGCAGTGCGCGTTTTAATTAAGGCGATCCCGCTGCGCTGATCCGTCTTGAATTTCGGCGCCTTCATCGAAAAACATTGCAGTTCCGCCTACTGTTTTTTCCCGAAAAAAATATCGAGTTCTGGCCACGTTGCGGAATGCATCATTGCGAGGTGAGGCTAATCCCCGTCGAGCGCGCGGCGCAGCAATTCGACCAGGCGTTCGATCGCTTGGCTGTGAGCAGAGCCGGTCGGCCGCCGTGCGAAAAAATCATCAACGCTGATCCAGTTGGTCGCGTCGGTGCTCGTCCCCGGTGCCACACATTCAATATAAAGATGCAATTCGTCTGGTTCAAAGACAACCATCCAGTTTCCGCTAGTCCCCCGCAAGTCGGTAGGTCAGTGTGCTCATGGCAGGCAACTCCTCACCGCCAGCTTGCCTATCCGCCCTGAGATTTCTATTCCCAGAAATCGGTATTGACGCCTCAGGCGAAGTCTGCCGCCACGCTCCGCAAGAAGGCGAGCGTCAACGCGGTCCCCATGTTGTCTCGCGGCCGCGCCTGGCTCTCGCAGACATATCGCAATGCGCCATCAGGTGTGCGGCGCACCTTGCATTGATTCTCGGGTTCTCCCATGCAAGGCCTCTCCACAGGGCAGACGACCGCGCGGGAACGCTTCAGCATCTTCCTGGCATTTGGTGAACCGGACGGCTCTTCGACGCTAGGAGCAGGCAAAAATCGCAATCCAGGTAAGGTTCCCAGCTATGGCCCGCTCGACCCCGCCACGATCTCAGCATACCGCACCCTGGGATCTCCCCAATCGGTCTATGTTCAGATGTTATGGCGCTTCGGTTTGATCCGTTCAGAGCGCATGGGAGAGGTGCGGGCCTGTAGGGCAGGAGCTGGCACCGTCCGTTCCGCCGCCCTAGTCGAGATCAGGTGGGAGCGGCGGGACGGCTGCGTGACGAACAGAGTCGGGGCTCCTCATTCAAGAGCCGCAGCTTCGGTCTGTTCGTATCATGCGCCTTTTTCGCCCTGAGCATTTGAGACGTCGCGTCGCAGCCTTTCCGGGCCACTGGGCCGTATACGCGCTACCGCGCTCAGCTTTAGCTCCGACTCCAGTCCTGGAAAGCCAGCCAGCGTATAGGCCGCGGCCATCGAGCCAAACCGCTTTTTGAACACACGGTAGATGGGCAAATCGGAGTCCGCATTAATCAGCGACAAGGTGAGGTGCCCGTGAGCGGCGCGCAGCCGCCGAAATCCGTCTAGAAGCTCTTCGTCCGAGTACTTTCGCAGAGCTCCCCGCCGATCCGGTACGTAGCCGATCGCCGCATAGACCGCCTTCAAGCTGCCGAAAAGCCGGACATAGCACTGTCCTGACGCAGTATACGGACAAGCATTGATCACGGTGAGGCTGAGTCGTTTCTTTTCTTTCAATAGCCGCTTTAGGTTTTTGAGCATTTCGGGCTTTGTATAGGTGTACCCGCGCTTTCCCCTTGCGAGTTGCGCCCTCTCGAATATTTGAACCGTTACAATCGGCTCCATGACCCGGATTCGGACCCATTTATCGGGAGTGTTTGGCTTGGATTGGCTACTCATACTGTGCGACGTTCGGTTGTAGACATAGTAGCCTATCATCAACTCGCTTTTGAGGAGGGATGCGACGCGCCCGGTCGTCCACACATCGCCGTATGTGGAGGGCACTCCTTCCTTGTTCAGACGAACCGATATGCCGGCCATGCTCTGCCCTTCAGCAACAAACATGTTGAAGATGCGCCTAACAAGCTCGATTTCATTTGGCGGGCCGGGCACAAGGAGAACGCGGTCGCCAGCGAGCCCTTTCTGTTCTCCAGAGCCGAGAAGGTAACGGGGCTCCCCATCTTTATCCAGCAACAGTCGCCTGACGCCGTAGGGCACAGGTCCGCCCTGGCTGAATCCGAGACGAGCCTGCTGCAGGTGCGCTCTGGAGACCTTTGCGGATAGCTCGCGGCTGTACTCGCTTGCCATCACCCGTTTCATATTCTTGAGGATTGCAGAGACCATGCTGCCGTCGTTCTCGAATTGTTCGCCGCAATATTCCACCGCAACGCCTGCGTCACGACAGAGAAACTCGTAATGAGCGGACTGGTCCGTATCCGGAAAGCGGCCCCAGCGGCTGACGTCAAGAACGAGGATTGCCGAGAAAGTCTTTTGGCCAGTCATGACATCGGCCAGTAACTGCTTCAGTCCGTCGCGACCTCTTATGCTCAGGCCGCTTTTCCCAGCGTCTTCGTAGGTTTGGACGATAGTGTATCCGCGCCGCTCCGCGTACTCTGTAATGGCCATCGCCTGGTTCTCCAGCGAATAGCGTTGATGTTCAGTGGACATACGAATGTACTGCGCCGCACGGATAGGGGGCGCTGTCTGCAACTCGAAAGCCATGGGGTCTCCTTGGGCTTGAACAATCCCAGAGACACGAAATGTCTTTCAGAACTCTGTCGCATTCTGTGAATTCCCATTCGGCGGCCACGAAATTGGGAGCGCAGATCTCCTAGCAACGGATGATTGGACAGCGCAACGACCGGAAAAGGGATGCGGTGAGGTGCGGGCGCCCACGGGGTTTTGGCAGCAGAATCAAGGGGCAGCTTTTCCCCGCACTCGCGCAAGTCCTTGCCCTCCTGGCAATGCACGAGTTTGTTGCCTGCTCGCACAAAGTGCTCGAAACCGGTAAGGTCCTGGGTTAGAAGAGCTGGCAGGATGCCCCTTATGAAAAACCCGACGATGGACGATACCGACGATGGGCGCCCGAATGGCGGACGCAGCGCTCTGTTCACGCCGCCCGGCGATGCGTCCGGCGCGGAGCGGGTTTCGCGCCGGCGCAAGGCGCTGCTGTCGTCCTCGATGGTCGGCTCGACCAATCGCGGCCGTGTGCTGCAGGCCCTGTTCGATCTTGGGCCGACGAGCAGGGCTGAACTGGCTCGCCTGGCCGGGGTCAACCGCACCACCATTTCCGGAATCGTGCAGCCGCTGATCGACGATCAGGTGCTGGTCGAGAGCGACCCGGTTCCTCCCAGTCCGGGCGGCGGCAAGCCGGCCCGGCCGCTGTGGTTCTCGCCCAATGCCCGTCCGATCTGCGGTGTGCTGCTGATGCCGGATGCCGTGCATGCCTGCGTGGCGACGCTCGACGGCAAGATCGAATCGGAACGCAAGATGGCCCTGCCGGACGGCAGGGGGCCCGTCCGGCCAATCATCGAGGCGATCGCTGAATGCGTCGGCGACACTCTCTCCAGGGCCCGGCGCACGCCTCTCGGGATCGGTGTTGGCGTCGGCGGCATGGTTGACACCGATCGCGGGTCGATCGTCGCTGTCAATCTCGCGCCGGCGCTCGACCGCTACCCGCTCGCTGACGATCTCGGGCGACGCTTCGGCCTGCCGGTCAAGCTCGACCATCATCCGCGCGCCTTGCTGGTCGGCGACCGCTGGTTCGGCGCCGGGCGCGGCGTCAGGCAATTCGCGGTCGTCTACACGGGCGAGGTGCTGGGCGGCGCACTCTATTTCGACGGGCACCTCTATCGTGGCACGGCAGGCGCAGGCGGCGAACTCGGACACACTTTCGTGCAGCTCGACGGCGAGCCCTGCCGCTGCGGCAGGCGCGGCTGCTGGGACACCATTGCCACCTTGAGCTGGCTCCGGCGCGAGGCCGCCCGCGCGGCTCTGCCCGAGCCAGACCTGATCGACTCGGCCCGCCTCGTCGACATGGCGGGGCGGCGGCTGCCGGGAGCGGCTGAGCTGCTCGACCGCTATGCCCGCAACGTCGCCGTCGGCATCGCCAATCTGCAGCAGACGGTGGCGCCCAACATTTTCATCATGCATGGCGATGTCGTGCTCGGCGGCGATTGCCTGCTCGGCGCAATCGCGGAGCATGTCCGCGCCATGGTTCCGTCACGACCCGGCGGCGCGATCGAATTTATTGCCGGCGATGCAGGTGACCGGGCCGCCCTCCTAGGCGCAGCCGGCCTGGTGATTTCCGAGCTGCTGCAGCTTCCGATCTAGGTGTTCCGACACCCAACTATCCAGCGAGCCCCGGATAGCTCTGGAACCAAGGCTGCATACGCTCGAACTGAGCCGCCATCGCCAGAACGGTTTCGTCGGCGTGCCGCCGCCCGATGATCTGCAGGCCGACCGGCAGGCCCGGCGCCGTCAGGCCGGCCGGAACCGAAATCGCCGGATGGCCGGTATAGTTGATCGGATAGGTCATGCACCAGCCGATCAGCGGATCGACCGCCTCGCCATTGATCGATGTCGGCCCGATCGTGTTGCCGTCGGGGGCATTCTTGACGGGCGGAACGGCCAGCGTCGGCGAGACGATCAGGTCATGGGTTTCGAATACATCCTCGAGGCCGTCAAGGACGCCGGTGCGCAAAAGATCGTCGAGCGCATGGTCGACGGCGGACACCTTGTAGGCGCCCTCCAGCATGGCGAGGAACTGCGGGGTGAGCACCTTGGCGTGCTTGCCCATTAGGTCGATGCCCTCCTGTTTCCAGTACACGGCGATTGCAGCATAGTGGATCGAGATCGTGCGCACCCAAAGCGCCGCCAGTTCCTTGTGATCGGCCCTGAAATCGAGCTCGACCTCATCAACCTCAATGCCATGTGCTCGCATGACATCGACGGCCCGGGCAACGACGGTGGCGACCCCGGCTTCGACCGGAAAATTGCCCAGTCGCGGGCTGTAGGCCACGCGCAGTTTCGGCGTCCGCCCGGCAACGGCGCCGACATAGTCAACGCCGTGATCCGGCAGGCAGAACGGGTCGCGGTTGTGAGGCCCGGCCATGATCTTGGTCATCAGCGCGGCGTCCGCAACGGTGCGGGTCAGCGGTCCGATATGGACCAGAGGATGTCCCCACAAGAAGGCGTCGGGGCGAGTCACCGAAGGAATGCGGCCGAAAGAGGGCTTGAAGCCGACGGTGCCGCTGAACGAGGCGGGGATGCGGACCGAACCACCGCCGTCCGTGCCTTGCGCCAGGGCCGCCATGCCGTCGGCGACCGCTGCCGCACTGCCGCCGGACGAGCCGCCGGAATTGTAGCCGATCGCGAAGGGCGTGCTGGTCGGCCCGAAGCGCAGATTGTCGGTGATGCCCTTATGGCCGAACTCCGGCGTGTTGGTCTTGCCGAGCACGATGGCGCCTGCGTCGAGCAGGCGCTCGACCGCCACGGCACTTGTTTTGGGCACCCGGTCGTGCACCGCCCACGATCCCATCGAGGTCGGCACGCCGGCCATATCGTCGAGGTCCTTGATGCTGACGGGGACGCCATGCAGTGGTCCAAGCGGACCGCCTGCCATCACGGCCTTTTCGGCGGCCCGCGCAGCTTCCATCGCCTGGTCGCCAAGAACCAGCGTATAGGCGTTGACCACCGGGTTGCGCGCCTCGATGCGGCGCAGATAGGCCTCGGTCACTTCGACCGGCGACAGGTCGCGGCGCCGGATGAGCTGGGCCAGTTCCGTGGCCGGCAGGAAACAGATCTGGTCGTCTGCAGAAGTCATAAGCCGTTCCACCTTGTTGGGTGCTATTTGATGAACACTGGATTTGCCGCGCCGCCGGTGCCCTTGCTCACTTTGACCGGACTGGCGCAGTAGAAGCCTTCGTAGCGGCGGTCCGAGGCACAGTCGGCGGCCAGCAGGTCGAGCGATGCCATTTCGGTGAACGCCACGCCCAGATTGCGCATCAGCGCGGCGTGCAGCACCAGCATCAACCCGGTCTCGGGCTCGTAAGTTGTCTCGTTGGCCAGTGTGTCGGTAACCAGACAGGGGATCTGCATCTCGTCGAACCAGCGCACGAGGTCGAGGCTGAAGGTCAGTCCGGGTTCCCAATATCCATCGCCGACGCGCTGGCTTCCCGCCGCCAGTGCGCCGACCCAGCCGGTGCGAACGAGAAGGATGCTGCGCGGCAGGATATCGACCGCTTGGGCCCGGGCGCATTCCATGAGGTCGCGATGCGTGAATGTTTCAGCGCGCTCAAGGGCCGGTTTGCCGCGGAACCGGGCGATGTCGAGCAGCACGCCGCGTCCGACGATCCCGCGCTCCGCGATCGGCATGATGCTGGCCTTGGTCATGCCGCCATTGGTACTGCTTGCCGCGAAGCCGTTCCAAAGCGTGTCGTCGAACCACATGTGGCCGAGCGCATCGCAATGCGTGCCGGCCTGTGCGAAGCTGGTGATATAGTCGTCTGCGAATTCGAGGCCGCCGGCAAGCGGTTGCCAGTGACCGTTCTCGAAGCCGGCCTTGTCGGCGACCATGAAATGCTTCGCCGGCCAGCGGCCGGGAAAGACGGCATCGCCCTCAGAAGTCCCGACCGGCACGCCGAGGGTGAAGGTGCGGCCGTCCCGCACCGACGCCAGGCCGCGCTTGACCTCGTCGGCGGTCAGATAGTTGAGCGCTCCGATCTCGTCGTCGGCACCCCAATGCCCCCAGCGGCTCGGCGCATTGCCCAGCAGCCGGCGCAGCGTCATCGTTTCAGCCGCGCTCATGCTTCCGCCTGCGCGGTCGCCGGCTGCCTGGCGCCGGTGATATAAGCGACGACGTCCTCCATGTTGGTGCCGGAACTTGCGAGATCGGCGACCTTGCGGCCCCTGCGCATCACCACCACGCGGTTGCACACCTGCCAGAGATGATCGAGATTGTGGGTGACCATGACGATCGTCAGCCCCTGGGCGCCGAGTCGTTTGATGAGGTCGAGCACCTCACGGGATTCGCGTACGCCGAGCGCCGCGGTGGGCTCGTCGAGCAGCAGCAGCTTGTGGCCCCAAAAGGCACCGCGCGCGATCGCCACCAATTGGCGCTGGCCGCCGGACATGCGATCCACCGGTTTGCTGCGCACCCCGGGGATCTCGATGTGCAGTTCCTCGAGGCCGCGCATCGCGATGTCGCCCATCGATTTGCGGCGGATCCAGCGCAGCAGCGCCGGGCCGCGGCCAAGCGCAATCTCGCGGCCGAGAAAGAAGTTTTCGGCGGCAGTGAACGTGCCGATCAGCGACAGGTCCTGATAGACCGTCTCGATGCCGAGGCGTTGCGCTTCGGACGGCGGCGACAACTTTTGCGGCCGCCCTTCGAGGATCACGTCGCCGGAAGTCGGATCATGCGCGCCGGCCAGGATTTTGATCAGCGTGGACTTGCCGGCACCATTGTCGCCAACGAGGCCGAGTATGTCGCCCTTGGCGATGTCCAGCGAAACGTCATCGAGTGCCTGGATGCCGCCGAAGCTGCGGCAGATCCGGCGCAGGCTGAGCAGCATCTTCTGCGCCATGGCCTATCCCCTCGCATAGCGGCGGCCAATACCGCCGAGCGCTACGGCGACGACGAGAAGGCAGCCGGTGAACAGGAACTGAGTGAAGATCGGCGCGCCGATCATGGCCAGCCCATTGTTGCCGACGGCGACCGTCAGCACGCCGATCAAGGTTCCGAGGATATGGAACTGACCCTCTCGCAGCGCCGCCGAGCCGAGGAAGGCGGCCGAGAACGACGTCAGCATGAAGCTGTCACCCGCCGTCACCTGGCCGGAGCCGAGATTGGAGGCCATCAGCACGCCACCGATGGCAGCACAGGTGCTGGCAATGGCGAAGGCAACGATGCGGCTGCGATCGACGGCGACGCCGGCGCGGCGCGCTGATTCCGGGCTGACGCCGATGGCCTTGATGTGTTGGCCCTGCACTGTTCGGTTGAGGATCACCCACAGCAGTACAAGCACGACGGCCATGATGATGACGAGGTGCGGCACTCCGGCAATCCGGCCGATCGCGATATTGGTGAATTCGCGCGATTGGGTGAGCTGCAGCGGAATTCCGCCCGAATAGGCGTAGTTCAGCCCGACGACGATGGTGCCCGTGCCAAGCGTGGCAATGAAGGCGTTCACCCCGATCTTCGAAACGACAATGCCGTTGACAATGCCGATGACCGTTCCGAGGCCGACGACAAGGAAGATGGCGGGTAGGATCGGCAAGCCACTGCTGCTCAACAGCCCGACCACGAGCAGCCCGCAGAAACTCGCGACATAGCCGATACTGAGGTCGAAATCACCGGCGACGAGGGGCACGGTGAGGCCGGCCGCGACAATGGTGCCGATCGCCATGTCGTTTACGATGTTGCGAAAATTGCCGATGGTTGCGAAGGTCCCCGGCTCCAGCACCGAGAAGATCCCCAGCATCGACGCCAGCACGATGATGGTGCCGTAGGTTCCAAGCAGGCGCATGAGCAACGCGCGCCGCTGTCGGGCATTGGGCGAGGCATAGCCGGTCTGCGTTGACGGCAGGACGCGGGGCGCCTCTGCCGGAGCGTGGGTTTCGGGCAGGGAATGATCAGCGGACATGGCGGCTCTCATGACAGCACTCCGGCCCGGCCAGGCAAGTCCGGCCCAGACCCACAATCAGGAGAGCTTACTGCGGATTGTCCTTGATGAACTTGTCGACGTTCTCTTTGGTGACGAGCGTATAGCCTGGCACGAAGGATTTGGGCTTCCACTGGTCGCCGGCTGCCAGGATGTCGGGAATCTGATCGACTAGCATTTTGCCTGCCGAAGTCAGATCGACACCGAGCGTGGCGGTCATCGTCCCGTCCTTGACAGCCTGGACAGCGGGCGCCGTGGCGTTGAACGAATAGACCTTCACGTCGCTGCGGCCGTTCTGCTTCAGCGCCGCGATCGCGCCCATAGCGTTGTCGTCATAGCAGTTGAAGATGGCGAACGGCCCCTTGGCGTTAGCATTGGCTGCAAGCCAGGCGCTGGTCGCGGCCTGCGACGATTCGGCAGCACCCGGGATGCTGATCTCGTGCGAGGTCGCCTTGAGCCCCGGATTTGCCTTGACCGCCGTCTCGAAGGCGTCGGCTCGTTCGCGGCACGGAATGCCGGGATGGTAGGTGAGGTCGAGTACAGTTCCGGACTTGCCGATGTCCTTCAGCATCAAGTCGATCAGCGGTTGCGCAGCACCGGTACTTGCAGATAGCGCGATCCCGTCTGCCATGCCGCCGCCGGCCGAAAGCACGGGGATCTTTGCGTCCGCCGCCGCCTGGAGCCCGGCCGCCAGGCCCGTCGAATCGAAGACCGTGACGATGATGGCGTCCACCTTCTTGGTTGCCAGCTGCTTGATGCTGGTGATCGCTTGCGAAGGATCGCCGTTGGCATTGAGCGTTTCCACCGACCAGCCCTTAGACTTGGCTTCCTGGCTCATCGTGTCGACCATCTGGTTTGTGTCGACGTCGGATGTCGAGAAGGTGACGATGCCGATCGTGAGCTTGTCATTCGTGGCGAGGGCGGTCGACGTGAAGGATGCTGCGACGAGCGCTGCGGTCGAGAGTTTCTGAAAGCGGTTCACTGTGCGTATCCCCTGTTGACCGAGTGTTCCGGCTCACCTCCAGACCGCGCAGCAGCCCAGCTTGGGCGCCATCTACAGGTCGTCACAGTCAGTCTGTTTGTTCGTGCGAGCCACGTACTAACTATAGGCACAAGCTCTTATGCCGCGCAACGGCTAATTTCAACCGGCTTTGGTCACTCGAGGTTCAATCGCTGTGGGGCTCTTGGGGCAAGCGCGCAGCTAGGCCGCCTTCTTGATCTCCGCGACCTGAACGCCCAGTCGGAACGCCTGACCGTCTGCGAACGAACGCGCGTAGCTCTCAGATGTAAAAGGGACCGTGGTGGTGGTGCCGTTGACCGTCACGCGAACCGACCACTCTTTGTCCCTAATGATTTCAACGGCATGTTGCTCATGCGCAGCCATGCATTCCTCCCAGAATCTTCCGTTGAGGATGGGAGGATAGCGTCGTAAAACTGGTTTGCATGCAAATAATCCGACACCGCGACGTCGAAATGTCGAAACACGCACAGCTAGGCTTAAGTCGATGGCCTCGCCTTGAGCTGTTCGAGGTGTTCCTTGGCGAGGTTGAAAAGTGCGGTGGCAGTCTCTTCAGCCTCCGCCCGGAAGCGGACATCGCGGGTGACAATGCTGGAGGTCATGTTCGCGCCAACTGCGGATGCTTGAAGCGACCGCTCCGTCGGCTCAAAGAACGTTCCGCTCCGCCGGGTTTCGCTCTATCAACTCCGCCACAAGGCGTTGAAGCCGCCAGAGGCTGCTGTCATGTATGCCTTTGGCTTCGAGGTGAGAAACCGTGTTGAACAGGTATTCGGCCCCGCTTCCCCAATGACCGCAGGCCAGGGCCAGGACATCGGCAACGGCTTCAAGCGACTGACGACCGGCATAGAGAGGTGACGCGCGGTTCATCACAAAGGCCAAGGCCGAGATAGGCCCGGAAGCAGTCGCCACCGTGATCCACCGGGGCATGCTGTTGGCCGGCTTATAGGTGAATTCGCGTCGAAAGAGTTTGCCGAATTGGCGTTCGAGGTTGTCCTTTGGCAGGTCGTACAGGACGCCGCTGCATTGCCCCCCACGATCGAGGGCCATCATAAGGCCTGGCTGCTCCGGCGTGCCCCGAAAACGGGTCATGCGAAAGCAGAAAGCGCGATGCCACCCACGAGCGAGGCCTACCTGCTCACCGATATGCTCGATCTCCGGCTTCCAGATCAAGGAGCCGTAGGCGAACAGGCGGGTCGGTGCTTTCGGGGCCGGATGAGTTCGGATCATTTGCTCGACCCAGCTGTCGTAGTCGGCATCGGTGTGTAGCTCGGCACCTGGCGTCAAACCCTGGTCCTGAACGACCTTGTAGACCCGCGCGACGTGGTCCGCGGTCAAGGTCAGCTTTCTCATTTGGCTCGGCATCCCGTGCTCCATCGGATCAGGATCGCGTATCCTTGGCAGATACTACGGGCGTTGCAAGATACGAACCGATGCACGGCGTGAATGAGTCTTTGCCCCTTCACCATGACAGCAAAGCGCCCCGCATATTCGCCCTCGAACGATTCCATGTGGTTTCGGCAATCTAGGTTTGGGAGACGCTTTTCTACTCACTGTGAAACCCTGACCAACAGCTTGCCGAAATTGCGGCCCTTGAGAAGACCGACGAAGGCCATCGGCGCGTTCGCGAGTCCCTCGACAATGTCCTCACGATATTTGACCTTCCCCGCTTGGAGCCAGGCCGAAACGTCCCTGCCGGGGCGGTTCGACGTGTGCTGTTTGGGACATGCAGAATAATTGGCGGAGTGCCAGAAAGTTCCTCCGCACTCGCGCTTCGCACCGCGGTGCCACCCACAGCGTCTTGCCTAAGGGACTTTGCGGCGTAATTCGCTCGCGTTCGAATTGAGAGCGACCTCGGATTGAACTCGCGGATTACCAGGCGGACAAAAAAACCCCGGCGCTGGGTCGTTGCGCCGGGGCTTTGGGCACGTACAAGCTACACCAACATGTCCGTTTATGAACGTGCGCTAATAAAGTGAAAAAACGGTGAACCACGCATGGGCTGAAGGGCGCACGCTCAAAGCTGGGGTGAAGCGGCAATATCAGTGATGACAAGTTGCGCACCTGATTGTTCCACCCAGCTTTCGACCGAACGAGGGGGCGAGTATGCCGGCTGCGTTGATTTGCCAAGATGATGTACTCCGTCACCCCGCATGCCGATGAAGGAAGCCCGCTCGAACCGCAAATCTCCAAATGTCTAGTGATGGCCCCTGGACCCCGCACATTCGGGGATTCGAAACTGATTTCCAGGTGGTGCTAAGCAAGGCCGGCAAGGTGGAGACGATCACCGTAATGCTAGTATGCTCATACATCGCGCTTTGCTCTGAGGGCGGCCCAGCAGCTTGGGTTAGGGGGGCCGCTGGGCCTGACCAGCGAGCGTTCGGGAATGCTCGACTGGCTGGTTAGTATTTTAGATAAATCTAATATAATCGAACCATGCGAACGAAGTACGCGGCGGTAAGAAAGTGGCTGGCGTCCGATTCACTTACCGCGCGCTTTTGCCTTGGGTTCTGGCGCGCTTTCGGACGGGTTTGCAGCCAATTTTGCAGATCGCCGATCTGTTACCCACAGGGACTTTTTCCTCGCCACCAAATCGTCACGATCGCCCTCAGCGGTCGCTCGGCTATGCATGGCAGCTATGGCGTAGTCGGCTCTGTTGGTTCGATAGTCTTCTTTTTGGACAGTCATCGTTTGCTCCCAGTTTCATAGCCCCTCTTTTGCCCTGGCGGGGAGATTAACTGCCGGTGCATTACGCGAGTCAATCGATGAAACGACCACTCCGCAATCGCCAGGGCGGGAAGCAAGCCGACAATTTTAACGTTGGAACGGCTTACAGAGTGCCGGCAACACAGCCGCCCTTTCGTCGGGCTGCATTGATCGCGTCCATGTTGCCCTTCAGCTCGGCTCTTGGCTTCACGTGCCTTGATGTCTGTGTTGTCCATCATGCTGCCAACCTGCAAGCCAAGCCAAAACACGCCGTCCACGTCATGGCGGGCGGTTCTGTCTTGTATGGCCATTATCGGCGCCAGGTCGGAACTCGTTCGGTACAGTTCGGCTTCCAACTGGCTGCAGGACTTGCCCGCGTATACGCTGGACGAAACCAGCGTGGGCTTGATGTCGGCTGGGCGAGTAGCGCAGCCCGACAAAACGCTGATGGCTACAAACGCACATAACTTGATTCATGCTTCCCCCCAAAATGCCCGCGGCGAGCAGGCGCTGAGGGCAGGACGAAGTAGTCTATGTGCCTTGACGGCATGCGGAATATATTCCTATTTTGCGGGATGCCGCACCCTCGCCGACACGAAGCCGTTTCCGAATATCACCTCGCCAAAATTGAACGACAGGCGTGGCTTCTGACGGTAGAACTCCGCGACGCGCAGTTGTCGCTCAAGCCATTTGGCGAGCATTGGGAATGCGATCGAGCATCTGCATCGGGACATAAAGCGGGCGCTCAATCTGCTTAACAATAGGCCAGCGGACTACGAGGAGCCGCATTTCGCGCCCATGTCGCGAGGGTGAAGAACTAGCCTGTCAGTTTAGTGAAGTCGTGGCGCCGCGCGCGAACATGTGCCAGCAAATTCGTTTCGTTTACGACCCCTGATTGAAAGAGATTCAGCGTGGTCGAGGCCAGAATCTGACCGTCTATCGGGGTGCTGTACCATTTGGCGTCGGCGGTTACCTGGTCGACAACCCGCTGGCAGATCGCCCGATCTTTAGGTCTAAGGAACTGACTATTCAGTGCTCGTAGCATCTCGACGCCTTGAAACGGGGAGTCACCTGTCTCCCGCGCGATACCCATGCGTGGTCTCCGAGCATCGACCCTAAACGCATTCAGACAGAAAATTGCCATTCGTTTGAGTGGTACCGATGTCGCGTGGATAAGCGGCGGTCCGCGAGCTAATCCACCATGTCGCGCAGCGGCTTGTTGCGCTTTGGCGTCCTGTACTTCTCGACCAGCCTGACCTTGTCGACGTCGATCGTCACCAGCGGTCCCAGATCGACGGTCACCCTGCCGCCTTCCTCGTATGTGCGTGATCTCTCCGGTAAGCTCGATCTGCTGCCGCTTCTTCACCTTGGTATGTGGCTGTGATCGCCACCACGTCACCAATACCTATGCCCGCCGCCATTCCATGAGTCTGGTGCGCTCGGCGCCTTATTCAAGATATTGCTAATTATGGATGAGCCCGCTTCCTCCAATCGATGGATGAAGCCGATCGTGGGCCGGTGCTACTTTGATGCATCGCGCGACTTACGCGACAAGTGCTGGCTCCAGGGGCAAAATATGAGCAAGACGACTCTCATTGCTATCGCAATCCTCGCGATCAGTCTCGGCTGTGCCGAAGCCAAGGACCGTAAGGTCGAAACCGCGACCCTCGGCACGTACGCCAATTCGAAGGACCTGCCGGTTTGTACCGCGTCAAGCTCACTCTTCGAAGTCCTCGGTGATAAATGTTTTCTCGTCACAGGTTCGATGATCTATGGCGACATCGCCGAACTCTCCCGGACAATCACTTTGAGTTGGTAGCCGAAGCAACAACCTCCCAGCGCGGCCTCCATTCTCCGGTATGAAGTTGCGTCGCAGGGGCTGCCGTCGCCCCAGGTATCGACCAGTCTTCGCGCGTCGCCAATACCGGCGCAATCCCCAGTCACCACGGGCCTCTCCAAAATTCTTACGCCGACCGCACCTGCGGTCGAGCGTGTCGCGCCAACACAGCAGCGTCTCTGCATCGTTTGGACAACCCAACGCATACCTTCCGGTCCGGAAACTCGCTTACGCGTTTCATCGTCTATTCGGCAGTGGAAAATTAGGCCGACTTGGCAGTGCTCAGATTCGCGTAGCCGTCCTGCGTTCCGCTCGGAGAGGATGGCGAGTGGTTGCGGCAACTGCGCCTCAAGCTGGCTGGCGACCGCCGTCTGTAGCGCGCAGCTGCGGAGCAACACTCGCCCGACGTCAAAGACTGTGGCAAGACCGGCTTGATTGTATCGAACCTGAAACAGACCAACGCCGGCCCAACCTACACCTGAAACCAAAAGACAATATCGATGACCTCCAACAGCTACGCTCCCAAGGGTTCAAGCGCCTGCAAACATTGACCATGCCACTTTCGCTATCGCCGCTTGGATGAAGACGGCGGCATCAATTTCATGGAGCAAGGTTTGCCGCCAGGGGGTTCTGCCCGATGGCCGCGACCAGGCTCGTGCATACCTCGATCACCATCACCAAGACCCTGCGAGACGCGGAAGAGGCAAGCCGCTTCATGAACTGGCTAGAAGACTCCAAAACCCAAAAGCCGCTGATCGATGCGAGCCGCAGTAACGAAGTGTAACCGGGTTCCCACTACAAGAAGCTCAAACCGCGCAAGACCGCTGATCGATACGACCACGATCTTCAACGGTCTTGCCCAATGGAAGCCGCCCCAATGGAAATCGCCACGAACGGCTATACGAACAGCCATCTGATGACGTCACGGCGCTTTGCGCCTCTCTTCTGGACGCAGTTCCTGTCCGCCTTCAACGACAATTTCCTCAAGAACACGCTGGTGTTCCTTATTCTGTTCACCCTGGCGGCGGACAAGGCAGCATCACTGGTCACGCTGGCGGGTGCCGTCTTCATGGCTCCTTTCCTGCTCCTGTCCGCCCTTGGTGGCGAGATCGCCGACCGGTTCGACAAGGCGCTCATCGCCCGTCGGCTGAAATTCACCGAGATCGCCGCTGCGGCTGTCGCTGTCGTTGGAATCGCGCTGTCGTCGATCCCGGTGCTGATGATGGCGTTGCTCATGTTCGGCATCATCTCGGCACTGTTCGGACCGATCAAGTACGGCATCTTGCCGGATCATCTCGAGCGCAAGGAATTGCCTCGCGCCAATGCCTGGATCGAATCGGCAACCTTCGCCGCCATCCTCGGCGGCACTATCGCCGGAGGCGTCGTCTCGGCCGATGGCATTGGCGTCTCGGTGTTCGGGCCGATCATGATGACCCTTGCCGTGGCCTGTTGGTTTGTCAGCCGCTACATTCCGTCCACCGGTTCTGCGGCTCCCGACCTAGTCATCGACAAAAACATCTTTCGCTCGACCTGGCGACAGGTGAACGGTTTGCGTGCCGACAAGCGGATCTGGCGCGCCGGACTGATGACGTCGTGGTTCTGGCTGATCGGGGCCATTGTCCTTTCGATCCTGCCTGCGTTGGTCAAGGATTCGCTCGGTGGCGGAGAAATCGCTGTCACCGCCTATCTCGCGGTGTTCGCCGTCTCGATCGCCCTTGGCTCTGCCATAGCCGCATGGATGTCGCAGGGCCGCATCGTGCTCTTGCCAGCCCCGGTTGGCACTGCGTTGATGGCCCTATTCGGCTTGGACCTGGCCTGGACCATCTGGAGTATGCAGCCTTCGCTCGGGGCCGAAACGCTCGCAATATTCTTCGCCGGGCCAAACACGGTCCACGTTGCGATCGACCTTGCCGGCATGGCTATTGCCAGCGCCTTTCTTGTCGTGCCGACCTTCGCCGCGGTACAAGCCTGGGCGCCCGAAGCCAGCCGCGCTCGCGTCGTCGCCGCGGTGAGCATCGTCAATGCAGGCTTCATGACTGTGGGCGGCATACTCGTCGCCGCAATTCAAGCAGCGGGCGTCTCCACTGGAGGTATCCTGTTCGGCCTCGCCGCACTCAACATGGTCGCCGCCTGGCTGATGCTGAGATATCTGCCAACCAACGCCTTCCGCGACTTCGTTTCCATTCTGTTCCGAGCCTTCCATCGTCTGGAGGTGGAGGGGCTGGAAAACCTCAAGGCGGCCGGCCCGGCACCCATCCTGGCGCTCAACCATGTCAGTTTCCTCGACGGCCCGCTGGCTTTGACGCTGACGGATGAGGAGCCGGTGTTTGCGATCGACTACACCATCGCCCAAGCCTGGTGGATGAAGCCGTTTATGAAACTTGCGCGCGCCCTGCCGCTCAATCCGGCCAAGCCGATGTCGACCCGCACGCTTATCAAGGTCGTGCAAGGCGGCAATCCGCTTGTCATCTTCCCCGAAGGCCGGATCACCGTGACCGGCGGCCTGATGAAGGTCTATGACGGTGCCGCCATGGTGGCCGACAAGACCGGTTCGATGGTCGTGCCAGTGCGCATCGACGGCCTGGAGAAGAGCTATTTTTCGCGGCTGACCTCGCTGCATATTCGCCGCCGGCTGTTCCCGAAGGTCAAGGTGACCATTCTGGAGCCCGTCAAACTTGAAGTACTGCAGGATCTGAAGGGCCGGAAGCGCCGCGCCGCGGCGGGCGCTGCCCTCTACCAGGTCATGTCGGACCTCGTCTTCCGCACCCAGGACATCGACAAGACTGTGCTGGAGAAGATCATCAAGACGGCGAACGAACGCGGCATGAAGCAACTGGCCGTTCAGGACCCGGTCACCGGTTCGCTGAGTTACGGCAAGCTGCTGACAGCCGCCGCCGTGCTTGGCGAGAAATTCAAGAAACTCTATGCCGGCCAGCAGACGCTCGGCATCATGCTGCCCAACGCTAATGGCGCCTGTGCGACGCTGCTCGGCGTTATGTCGGCCGGCAAGGTTCCGGCGATGATGAACTTCACTGCCGGTGCAGCTAACATCCTCTCCGCTTGCAAAGCCGCCGAGGTGCGCACCGTGCTGACCTCGCGCGCCTTTGTCGAACAAGCGAAACTTGGCGCCGTGGTCGAGGAACTCGGCCGCTCGGTCGATATTGTGTGGCTTGATGATCTGCGGGCCACCATTGGCCTCAAGGACAAGCTGCTCGGCCTTTTGCGCAAAAAAACACCCCGGGTCGCCCGCAAGCCCGGCCAACCGGCGGTGATCCTGTTCACCTCAGGTTCTGAAGGCACGCCTAAGGGCGTGGTGCTCACCCATCGCAACATCCTGGCTAATGCCGCCCAGGCCGCCTCGCGTATCGACTTCCATTCGGGCGACAAGGTCTTCAACGTGCTGCCGATCTTCCACTCGTTCGGCATGACAGCAGGTACGGTGCTGCCGCTGATCTCGGGCGTGCCGGTCTATTTCTATCCCTCCCCGCTGCACTATCGCATCGTGCCGGAGTTGGTCTACGCATCGAACGCGACGATCATCTTCGGCACCGATACGTTCCTCAGCGGCTATGCGCGTACGGCACACCCTTACGACTTCCGCTCAGTGCGCTATTGCTTTGCCGGCGCGGAACCGGTCAAGGCTTCTACGCGCGCGACCTATCTGGAAAAGTTCGGCCTGCGCATCCTCGAAGGCTATGGCGTGACCGAAACCGCGCCCGTGATCTCCATCAACACGCCGATGTACAACCGCTCCGGCAGTGTCGGCAAAATCATGCCGGGTATGGAGTACCGCCTGGACCCGGTGCCTGGCGTCGAGGATGGGGGACGGCTTTTCGTGCGTGGGCCCAATGTCATGGCGGGCTATCTGCGCACCGAGAAGCCGGGCGTGCTCGAGCCGCTCGAAGACGGCTGGCATGACACCGGCGACGTCGTCGCCGTTGACGACGTCGGCTTCATCACCATTCGAGGCCGCGCGAAGCGCTTTGCCAAGATCGGTGGCGAGATGGTTTCGCTGGCCGCCGTCGAGGCGCTGGCGGGCGAATTGTGGAAAGGCTCGCTCTCGGCGGTCGCCGCCGTGCCAGATGCGCGCAAGGGCGAAAAGCTGGTGCTCATTACCGAGGCCGTCAACGCCACACGTGCCGAATTCCTGGCCTTCGCCAAGGCCAACGGCGCCATGGACCTGATGGTGCCGGCCGAAGTGCGCGTCGTTGCGAAAGTGCCTGTCCTCGGCTCAGGCAAGCTCGATTTCTCCGCTGTGACCAAAAAGGTGAGCGGCGAAGACATGAAAACCCAAGCGGGCTTGACAATAGCCGACTGAGGAAGTCGGCCTGTTTGCCCAATCACGTGAAACTAGGCTAGACGCGGATGCATGCAGTTTCGAACGAGGCTTCGACTCGCTTCTTGTAAAAAATAGGTAACGTTGAATGCTGACATTCGATGGCTACCACGCCTCGGGCCTGTCGATGCCGTCGAAGAAGGTGACGGGGCAATCTGACGCCGGCAGACCTGCCCAAGGAAGGCAGCTATTCAGCCGGGAATCCCCCGAATTGTCCGGGAGTTAGCCTATTGCCCGTTGTTTAACTCACCAGAAACTCACTGGAGATGATTCATTATCGATGAAACTATGCGGGAAGCGTTGCCTTGGATATCCGCTCTCCGTCCAACACGGAAGCAAGCGAACCTCAAATGCAGTCTGTCTCACAACACTGCGCTGGCTACAGCCAAGTTCAATTCATCAGTCTCGTTGCAGAATTCGTTGTCACTAAGTCACTTGCGCCAGCAAGATAAATTGAGCCATTGCCGTTCATCTCGATCCGGTTGACCACAAAGATGCGAGGCTTACTGTCCGTCGACAATGCACCGCCACCTGTAAGAAAAAGCTTTTGTGACGGCAGATAGATTATGCCGCCTAGATCTGTATCGCCACCGCCAATGAGCGTGGAGGTTCTCTCCACGCCTTGGGGTTTTTGAGCTAGCGCGATCCCCATCCACGGGCCGCTGGTCGGCGCCGTCAGGCGTAGCTTGGCGCCGGCCTGCATTGTGGTGGTGGCCTGATCGTCGAGTAGAACGATGGTGGTACCGTCAGCTGCATCGAGAACCGCGCCGGAGGAGAGCGAAAGCCCTCCCGTCCTGATAACATACGTTCCCGCGGCAAGATTGACCACCGCTCCGACCGATAGAATGAGCCCTCCACAAAAAGTGCCGGGAACGAGATTTGCGGTGGCGTTTTTGATCACCAGGTTATTGTAGGTGCAGACATTGTCTGTTGGCCAGACCAGTCGAGAGATAATGGGATCTGCCAGCTCTTTCTGATTAAAAAGCGGTTGAGGGTTGAAGCCGGCAGACGGCCCGGAGGGGCCGACGACTGACGTCACCAATGTTCTGATGGACGATGCGCCATTCGTGGCTAGCGCAGACACCGATCTTGAATTCACCTGCGCAACGCATTTCTGGCCATTTATCGATGAAGACCCCGAATTCGACCATGCGTTCGAGGCGAACCGATCTAACACGAGAAGACAGACTGGGTATCGCGGATAGGCAATCGCGGTTGCGCTTCGGCTAATATCAAGTTTATCGACGCCAAGGATTGCCGAGAAGGCCAATTCCTGCGGTTGGTGCAATACAACCGTCACGATTGTGGGATTGGTTGATCCAACCGTCTGGTGGGCGTCACCACTATAGGGACTTCGCGTGGCCACAAAGGTGGGGCTGGCGAAAGTATCAACGTTCTCCTGACGCTGTTCCGACGTCATATCGCTGCTGTTCGCGCTTGCCACGGCCAACTGAAGGGCCGTGGAGTCGGCTCCCTCCTGCAACTGTTGGGCAGTTCGGCTCACGCGCGCAAAGTCTATCGCCACTCCGACGCCCAAAAGCACGACCGGCAAGACCAACGCAAACACCACGGCGAAGTTGCCGCGTTCTGAACGCCAAAATCGTTCGGTCACCCGCATGGAAGCCCCCCTCATTTAGCTGGGACTAACCTAGAGGCAGCATGTTGAGGGTCCGTTTCGCGAGCCGGTAAAGTTGTCTCGATCGCAAATCAGCTTGCGGGGAGCAGCTGAATCAGCGTCTCAAATTCATCACGATGACGCCGCCGAGCGCCAGTGCGCCGCCGTCTGGCGCCGGTCTGGCGATCGTCAAGGCCGGCGCCATTTCGATTGGATGTTCGAGCTGCCCGAAACCACAGGACCTAAGTCTGACCGCGTTGGGCAATGATCCTGCGCACAATGGCGCCTGGAACTTGCACGGCGGGTTGAAGTTGATAGCGTCGTCATGCGTATCCTAGTCCCTTCATGCGCTGATAGGGTCCGCTCCCACTGCTCGCACAGTGGCGAGCGGACCCTCGATCGCGCCCGCCTGCAGGAAGCCGCCAAGACCTGCGACCCCAAACGAAATAAGAACAAAAATGTCAAGAGCGCCTTGACCGGAGAGGAATTTGTTCCTTATTTCTGTTTCAATCTGAGGCGGGAAGGAATGGTCGCGAAGTGCCAAAAGCGCTGGTCGGCGAAGCTATGGCAAAAACAGCGGAGGACAATTTCCGGATCGAGGTTTGGGACCGCGAGGAGAAGGCGCTCGTTGAGACGATAAGTCGATCGCCGGATTCGAGCGTCAGCCAGGCCGCCTGGCAGGCAGCTATCAGGCGCCGGCCGGGGATGCTGCTGATCCACTACAACAGCCGGCATGTGATGGAGAAGATCGTTACACCAGGCGAGCCCACGGTTCCGCCGCATGCCATCGTTGCGGCTAGCGTGCACGCCGGCCTCGACGTATCGCTTGGCGATCTGCGCGAATGGCACACGCTGCGCGCTTGGTGCAAAAACTGCTCACATCATGCCGAGGTGAAGGCCGCTGGCCTGGTCCGGCCCTATGGCAAAGATGCGCTGTTCAGCACGGTCGAAAGGGCCCTGTTCTGTACGAGCTGTGACAGAGGCGGCCCGGTCAGGTTGGAGATCCAAAAGCTGCCGAGGAACTGAAGCGCTTGCCTCGTGGGGAAGGTGGCCGGCGCCGCTTGGGGGGGCGTTGGGGTAGTTTGCCTGAATAGGCGCCGGCCGGGCGGGTTGGGGTCCGCCGCGGTGAATAGTACCGAACTCGGCGATTCAGGTAATTCCGCGATCACGGAAGACGGCCTACGCGCACCCGTCGGTTTCGCTTTCCTCGTCAACCGTCTTCACTGCCAGGTAGGCGTTGGTTTCCAGCCACTCGCCAAAGCACAACCTGGATGAGGTCCATTCGGCCAATTTTCATCTCAGCGGGCGATGGAATTGGGCGCGTCCTCCGTGGGCTCAAGTCAATGGGGTGCGATTCAAGATGGTCGGAAGATCGGCCCGCGACAGTGTCCGCGGTGCGGTCCGCGGCGTTCTCGATCTCTTCGGCAATGGAGATTCGGCTCATCCCGCCTCGCCCTCGTCCTCGTGGTCTTTACCTAGGACTGATTTCGGCAGCTTGGGAACCAATTTCCACATTTCGGAAAGCTGCTCGACTATCCGAGTGTGTGCACGGACACCACAGGATATGACGGATTGTCCCCGGAATGACACACCGCAGGCCACCCAGATCGGGTCCGGATCATCAGTTTTAGCATGAGGGGGGCAGCGGCTCGCAATTCCCCCCCAATAGCGGGTCAATCGGTGCCCCGAATGCCGAAAGCGGCGCGCAGCGACTGGTCAGCGAAGAGACGCGGCCGATATGATCGACATAGTTCTCTTCGTCGTCATAGATTTGCTCGCCTTCCCACCACACCAAATCGGCAGTGCTGTCGCCCAGGATTTTGCGTGCCCGGCGGGTAATGCCCGACCAAGCGCCCCGCAGGTCGAGATAGTTTTCGGTTTCAGGCGCGGCCGCGATAGCATCCTTCATGTGGAACTCGGGCGTGTCGCTTTCTGCGATGACGCGAAGCGCCGCAGTGGATTTTGCGCTGATCGGCTCGGCGATCAATTTCCGCGCCATCGCGACCGTCAGATCGGCCGGGCCGTCCTCTATGGCCGGAAGGGTGCGCGGCGTCGATAAGTTCTCGGGCGCGAACGGCTAATCCGACGCGGTCTTCACCAAGTTCGCCAGAGAGGACCTCCTCCATCACCTTACCCGCGGCGCCCCGGGTCCGGCTACGACCTCTTTCTGGAGCATGTGGGGCTCTCCGCTCCCCCGGGAGGATTGAAGGTACAGCCGAGGAAGTAACTCGTCGTGGTGGCAGAGGCATAGCCGTGCGCTGCGACCAGACCAGTGAGGCAGAGGTTCAGGAGCTTTTCGCCCGGATAGACCGAGAGAGCGGTGGCCTCGATATCCTGGTGAACAACGCTTGGGGCGGCCACCAGCATCACGTCACGACGTCTCCCTTTTGGACGCAACCACTGGGTCACTGGGATGCGATGTTCAACAGCGGCGTTCGGAACCACATCCTGGCAGCTAGAGCCGGGTCGGACTGTTCGTCCATCAAAGGAGTGGGCTGATCGTCACGCCCACGTTCTGGGACAGAGGTCGTTACACGGGCAATATTTTTTATGATCTCTCCAAAGCGGCAATGTCGCGTCCCGCTTTCGGGCTGGCGCAAGAATTGCGGCCCCACGGAGTGGCGTCGGTGGCCGTTTCTCCCGGCTGGATGCGGACCGAGTTCGTTCTTGCCAATTTCCGGACCAGCGAGGAGCAATGGCAGGATGTCCCGGCCCTCTCCGGAACGGAGTCGGTGTTCTATGTTGGCCGTGCGGTGGTCGCTCTCGCGTGCGACCCAGCGATCATGGAAAGATCCGGCAACGTCTATCGGGTGGGCGACCTGGCTCGGGAATATGGCTTTCGGACGTGGAAGGCAGGTCTCGCCGTTCGAGATTCCGGATCAGGTTCGCGGGTGATGTTTGGCCAGTGCAATCGGCACAGTCGCACGACCATGGGTTAGGGTGCCATTAGCCTAACCCGATTGTCAGGGAAAAATGTTTTGTTCGTCTCGAGAGCTTCAGCCCAGCTTCAACAATCCGGAAAGTGGCCGCTCACTATTCAGGTCGGCGGCAGCCGAGTGCCGGTCGCGCAAAGTGCCCCACTTGGAGATACAGGCCGATACGGCGCAGCCCCATTCCACCGCTGAGTGGCGGCAGGCGATGTCGGCACGGACCTTCAGGCTCGATCCCCGGGCACTTCCCGCCCAAGCTCGAGCTTGCGCTGCTTCTGAAAGGTAGCAGCCAGGATATTCTGCCGATGACCAAGTCGGCGGGCGGCACGTTCGCAGGGCAGTTAGTGCCTGTGGCACGCAAGTCGGCAAGCTAAGGGCCGGAGGGAACGAGCGGGCCGTGATAACCCAGGACAGCATGGATGGCTGGAGGGGCTTCACGCCGGAAAGGAAAATTCCTGTCGACATGTGAGACGAGTGGGCCATCCGAGAGAAGGTGGTATTCTGGTCGATCCATCCGGGCCTTGCGATTTCTCACTTTTGCTGCGTCTATTTATGAACCGGTCTGGCCTCTTCGTCGGATCAAACACGCTGGGAAGTCACAAGGAGTATATGCCCATGGCAACTGGAACCGTGAAGTGGTTCAACAGCACAAAAGGGTTTGGGTTTATCCAACCCGACGATGGCGGTCAGGACGTTTTCGTTCACATCTCCGCCGTCGAGCGCGCTGGTTTGTCGAACCTCGTTGAGGGCCAAAAGATCAACTACGACATTGAGCAGGACCGACGTACCGGCAAGTCTTCTGCTGGCAATCTCCGCAAAGCAGGTTGATTTCTCTCGCGCGCCGTGGCGAAAGCCGCAGGAGCGCGGCAAGTCACGAAATGTACTGACCGCCGTGTAGAAAGCGCGCCAAGCTTGGTGTGATGTAGAGACCTGGGCAGCAGATTGCTGCAACGCTTCAGAAACGATCGTGTGAACCAGGTTGTCAGGCAACGGAAGGCGGGAAGTCCCCTGCATTTTTCGCGTTTGCGTCCTCCAGCGTAGGATGGTTGGCGACGTGGGGTTGCCCCGCGAAGCACTTTGGCTTGTTGCATCCCACAGCAATGTCATTGAAGATAGCCTGAGTTGGCCCACATGGACATTGCGTCGGATTTCTCCTCCCATTCGTCCGGCGCGTTCCCCTTTGGAGGTTTAGGCTGCCTTCATACTTGGCCGGGCTCAACAGTCCGGCCTTTTTCTTTTTGTCGGTGGGCTGCGGTACATTGGATATGATGCGCATTCGCACTGAGCCGCTCGACAAGCATTATGACCAGTCAGGATCATCAAATGGCAAATCCTCCACGCCGACCCACAAATCCGATGTCAGCCGCTGAAGCCGCCTTCAAGCCGATCAAAAAGCCGGCGGCGCCGGTTCGCGAACCGTCGGCTGCTCCAAATATCAGAGAGCTTGTTTCGATCAGGATCGATAGGGCCGTGCTGGACCACTTCCAGGAAGATGGACCGGGCTGGCAGGATCGGATCAACGACACCTTGCGGCGCGCTATCTCCAAAGAACCGACCAATGCCGGTGACAAACGATCAGACGACTACTGATCGGCACGGCGCTGATAGCGGCGACGCAGATGGAGTTGAACGGAAGCATAAGCGTAAGCGATTGCGCATCTTTTGGACAACCGACAACGCGTATCCTGGAATTTTTTTCATCGAGCCGCGGCCGAACCCCTCTATGCTCCGGGCGGAGACCCGAATGGCATTTCGATTCGTACACACGGCCGACATTCACCTCGACTCGCCGCTGCGTTCGCTGGCGCTGCGAAACCCTGATCTTGCCGAACTCGTGGGAGACGCCAGTCGCCAGGCATTTGTCTCGATAATAGATCTCTGCCTTGCGGAAGGTGTCGATGCGCTCGTCGTTGCCGGCGATCTTTATGATGGCGACCAGACGTCGATGAAAACCGCCCGTTTCCTGGCGTCGCAAATGACACGCCTCCACCAGGCCGGCATCAGGGTTTTCAAGATCCGCGGAAACCACGACGCCTTATCGCGCATATCGAAACAGCTCGTTTTTCCGGACACGGTCAGGATCTTCGGCGGCCGCCCCCAGTCGGTGCTGCAAGCGGCCGGCGGGCTTGACGTCGCATTCCATGGATTGAGCTTCGCGAACCCAAAGGCCCCGGAAAGCCTGCTGCCCAAGTATCCGGCGGCCCGGGAAGGGGCGGTCAATGTGGGCATCATGCACACCAGCCTCGCTGGATCGCCCGGTCACGATGTCTATGCCCCTTGCAGCATCGCTGACCTGCACGGCCATGGTTTTGACTATTGGGCGCTTGGGCACATCCACGTGCGCCAAGTCCCTCCTGGAGCAAGCACCGTTGTGATGCCGGGAATGCCGCAGGGCAGGGACATCAACGAGGCCGGAGAGAAATCCGTCACTCTGGTCACGATACGAGATGACCGGTCCGTCGAGATCGAGGAAAAACTGACCAGTATCGCGCAGTTCGAGCGGGCGAGCGTCGATCTGACCGGTACGGTCGAATGGTCTGAGGTCGTCGGCCGTGTCCGCTCCGCGCTCGAAGATATCCGGGGTTGCGTCAGATCCCGCCACGCTGTGGTCCGTCTCGGACTGGCCGGGGCGTCGCCGTTGTCATGGGCGCTGATCCGCGACAGGGACCTGCTGCTGGCCGAAGCCGAGCAGGCGGCGGAGCAGACGGGCGACACATGGGTCGAAAAGCTTGAGCTTGACCTCGCTCCACAGAGCTCGGAAACAGCCGATGACGTCGCCGATCCGATTTTCGAACTCGCGCAATCCATGCGTGCCGATGTCAAGTCAGAGGCCTTCCGCGCCGAGGCGAGGGCGCTTGTCCAAAAGATTATTGCCGATCTGCCGCCGGACGGGCGCGGCTTCGCCGGACGGGACGAAGCTGGGCTGGAACTGTTCATCGACAAGGTGCTTGCCAGCGGTGCCGACCTGGTCACGGCCCGCCTCAAGGCAGGTGGAGCGCAATGAGGCTGCGGCGCCTTGATCTTATTCGTTATGGAAAGTTCACCGACGGGACGATCGAATTCGGCCCAAGGCCGGAGTCCGGTCCCGACTTCCACATTGTGTTCGGGCTGAACGAAGCCGGCAAGTCGACCGCACTTTCCGGTTATCTGGACCTGCTGTTCGGTATCGAGGAACGCAGCCGCTACAATTTCCTGCACGAGTACAGCGCGATGCGTATCGGCGGGGTGCTCGAACTCGCCGGCACTGAGCACACATTCACGCGCACGAAGCAGCGTACCAACTCGCTGCTGAACGCAATGGAGCAACCGGTGAGCGAAGTGGCGATAGCGGCCCATCTCGCAGGTCTGTCGCGTGACGCATACGAGACCATGTTCTCGCTGGACGACGACACGCTGGAAGCAGGCGGAAAATCAATCCTGGAGTCGCGTGGCGACCTGGGCAAGCTCCTGTTCACGGCCAGCGCCGGTCTTGGGCATGCGAGCGACACGTTGAGCGCGCTAGAGGCCGAAGCGGACGGGCTCTATCGCAAGCAGGCTCACGGAACCGAACTTGCGCTGCTCAAGAAGCGCCTTGCGGAACTCAAGTCACGCAGGGACGCGATCGACACCTTGGCATCGACTTTTGAAAGCCTTGAGGCCGAACGTCTTGACGCGGCGGAAAAATACGACCGCAGTATTGCTGAACGGTCGGTGCTGTCGGCTCGGCTTGACACCATTGCCAGGTATCTTCGCGCTATCCCGATCCTCGCCGACATCCGACGCAAGGCGGCCCAGCTTGCCGAGCTGCCTGACATCGCTTCACCGTTGCGCACCTGGACAGGCACCGTCACCGGACTGATCGATGACGACGCCAGCCTGAGAACGCGGCTGTCAGGGAACATCGACGACGCCGAGCGCGTGACAATGAAAATCGGCTCGGTCGATGTGGACGAGGCGATCCTGGCAATGTCCGAGCGGGTTCGGGCGCTCGCGGATCGCAAAGTACGCCATGTCTCCGCAGGCCTGGACCTGCCAAGCCGCAGGACCGAGCTGCAGATACTCGACAGCGCCGTGGCGACTTGCCTTGCCGCCCTTGGAAGATCGTCCGAGGCAGACCCGGCTGCGCTGCTTTTGCCTGCTGCCACAGTCGGCGCTGTTCGCGCCATGCTCGAAGAGCGATCGGGAATCGCCACCGGCGTACGCGTTGCCCGCAACGAATGCGCGGCGGCGCTCGATGCACTTCAGGCGGCACGCGAGCGGGTTGGGCAAGAGAGGGGGGTGCCCGAACCTGCCAGGGCAAGGCTGGCCTCGGCCTTGTCGAAAGCGCGAGCCAGCGGGCACCTAAAAGACCTCAAGATGGCCCGCGAGGCGGAGGACGCGAGCACGGTTCGATGGGAGGCGGCAGTCGCTCGACTGCATCCCTGGTCCGGAGACGCCGGGGCACTGGCCAGGGTGCCCGTCCCGAGTGTCAGGCAGGTTGGTGCATGGAAGGTGCGGGCAGCTGGGTTGGGAAAGAGCAGGGCTGTCCTTTGCGAACGTCTCGCCGAACACCAGGAGAGTCACGACCTGCTCTCGGCTCGCCTGGATGCGGTTCGTGCCTCGGTCGATGTACCCGATGATGAGGCGGCCTCCGCCATTCGCCGCGCCCGAGACGAGGCGTGGGCCAGGCATCGGGGCGAACTTACTGGCCAAACTGCTGACGATTTCGAGGCGCTATTGGCGCGTGACGACAGTGTTGGAGCGGTTCGGCTGGCCAACGCGCGAGAGCTCGCCGAGATCCGGACAACGCTCCGCAGCCTCACCGAAACAACAGCCGCCATCACACGTATCCGCGACCAACTTGCACCGATCGACCTGGACGATCAGGCTGTATTCTCCGAACTTCGTGCGGTGGCCAGCGAACTGCTGGCAGAGTGCCTGGAATTCTCGCCCGAGCGTCTGATCGAAACGATCGAGGATCGTACCTCTGCCCGCATTGATGCGCTCGCGGCCTGGGAGGAGGTCGAGCTGGCACGCAAGAAGGCCCGCCGCGCGCTCGACGAGGGAGAGCAGATCCAGCTGGAGTTGATCGGGGCGTTGGCGAAGGTCGGCCTAGTCTCGGAACCCGGCGACGGCCTGGAGACTGTCATGGCCGTGGCAGAACTGTTCCTCGACAGGCAGCTCAAGGTCGATGCGGAGCGTGCCGAGGCGCTTAAGACCGTGAGCGCGAAAGAGGAGGATCTGGCCGCCAGACGGCGGGCTTTGGACGTGGCAGAAAGGCGCGAGGAGGAATGGTTGGCCGGCATTACCGAAGCGCTTGCCGGCACCTGGCTTGAAAGCGGCATTTCGGCGCCCGGCGTGGGCAACGTGCTCGATCAATTGGCTGAGCTATCGCAAAGCATTCAGGAGCGGGATGCCATGCAGCTCCGCATAGAGAAGATGGAGGCAGACCGAGACAACTTCATTGTCGAGGTCACCGCTGCCGCAGCTGAAGCGGGTGAGCCGGCGAACGACGACGAACCGGAGCAGTTGGCGATCCGGCTTGCTGAGCGCTTGGAGCGCGCCGATCGCTCCAGAGAGATGAAGGCAAACCTCATCAATGACCTGCAGCGCCTGCAGGACGCTCGTGACAGTCTCAATCTCGAGACAACGGCGCATGAGCGACGCAAAAGTGAGGTCCTGACCGCCTTTGGCGTCACCACGTTGCCGGAAGTCGTGGAACGCGACGAGTTGCTACGGGAAAGGGATCGCCTGCGCGCTGCCGTTGCCGAGCTTGAGGAGCAGCTGTCGGTAGAGCTCGCGGTGGAAGGGTTCGACCAGGCGCGTTCGATCCTGGATTCTGTCGAGGTCGATAGTCTCCTGGTCGAGAAGGCTGAAAGTGAGCAACGGCTTCGGGATCTCGATGAAGCGATACAACAGCAGCTTATTCGCCAGACCCGGGCGACCGACAAGCTGGACGCGATTGGCGGCGACAGCGCGGTTGCGCGGATAGATGCCGAACGCCGCACCGTCTTGCTCGAAATCGAAGAAAAGGCAGTCCGCTATTTCGAGCTAAAACTAGGAGTTATGGCCGCCGGGAACGCTCTGCGCGTGTACCGCGAGCGCCATCGCTCCGGGATGATGAAGCGGGCATCTGACGCTTTCGCACTCATCACGCGCAGTCAGTATTCGGGGCTTGCGACCCAACCCGTGAAGGGCGGAGAAGTCCTCATCGCATTGCAGGGCGACGGGCAGTCCAAGGTCGCCGACGCGCTATCAAAGGGTGCGCGTTTTCAGCTCTACCTGGCGCTGCGGCTTGCCGGATACTACGAGTTCGCGCAGTTTCGACCCTCCGTGCCATTCATCGCCGACGACATCATGGAGACCTTCGACCATTTCCGGTCCGAGGAGGTTTTCAGGTTGTTTGGTGAGATGGCAAGCGCTGGCCAGGTGATTTATCTGACGCATCACCAGCACCTGTGCGAGATCGCCAAGGCTGTTGTTCCCGGCGTTACAATTCACGAGCTCACGTAGTTGGCTGATGCCGCGTGGGATGAGTTGAGGCCCAGCTGCGAACTGAAAGTAAACGGCCGGGCCGTCAGAAAGACAACGCGAACCGGATCGAGGGCCGCCACGGCGTCGGGGACGCGTTCCCATCCTCTGCCGGCAAGCCGAAAGCCCCAAGCTGGGCAGCCCATGTGAATTAGAGCCTCGGCGGCTCCGGCGCCGAAAAGCCGTTCAAAATGAGCGATGCCGCGCTGGCGCAATTCGGGATTTGAAATCATTTCAGGTCTTCTTCTGGTGTTCTTTGCGTCCGGCAGCGCCACCTGATATTGGTAGGCGCGGTCGATCGCTGATAAGATAGCTCACCCATCCTCCGACCCGCATCAGTCTCGATCTCCCACCTCTTGTGATGCCACTGCCGACTGAAGCCTGAGGAGACCGCGACCCGAAAATATTGAATCTCGCGCTCCAGGTGGGCGACCTGGACGATCAGTGCGCGAACCGGGGCTCTCGCGTCGCCGTTACAGAAGGCGATGACGGCGTCGACGTCGCGCTCCAGATCGTCATCCTGGCCGGCTATTTTCTCGGCATGCATCAGGCCGCCTAGTTCGAAGCCATGGGGCCGTCGTAATGGATCTTGATGAGCCCCGGAACTGCTTCGGCGATCTGTTCGATCTGGCCTTCGAGATAGCCGTTGTGGAGCATCGCGGCCTTGAGAGCTTTCAGCATGTCGCCGCCGTGGAGTGTGATCAGCTTTTCGGCCGCATGCTGCAGCGCGACTTCCTCAGCCCCTGGCAGGGGAGTTTCCTTGCACATTGGGCACTCTCTTTCGTGCGCATGCCACAGTGAACAAAATGAGAACACAAGAGTCAAGTCGGCCGAACCCTTCATGTCGTCGTCAATCGCCGTCCTGCTCGTCTTCGCTGCGCACTTCAGCCGTCAGGAAGCCGGGGGCGCCCGGGGCCAGCCGCGGCCCCGCGCCGCGCAAGGATTGGTTTGCGGGTAAGATTGTTTTTGGGCGAAGCGCCAGAAAACGCACTCCCCCGGGGGCGGCGCCGGCACGCC
>NZ_JAMYPX010000027.1:0-65103 GCF_040320585.1 Mesorhizobium sp. M0663 | reverse complement strand
CCGCCGCCGCCCCCCCCCCCCGGGTGCGGGCCACCCCGGCGAAACCCTCGCCCCCTTGGGGCCGGTTCGCCGGCCCCCACCCCCCCGCTTCGCGGTGGGCGAGGAACCCAGGTTCTCAGAGGTCGAGGGACAGTGCCTCCCTGCCCTGCAGGATAGCGGGGTACGAAGGAACGCGGCTTTGACTGGCAATGCCGCCTTGCCTGGAAAACAACTAGGCCCGGTAAATCCACTGCTCCGGCACGCGTACCGAAATCTCCTCGCCGGCCGCGATCGTGCCGGGCTTCTCGACCCAGGCGACGAGCCCACGCAAGCGCTTCGCCGCCTTCGGGAACAGCAGCGCTCCGGCCTCATGGTCGGGCATCCCGGCATTTTCGGCGACCGACCGGCCGGCGATCCGGCAAGGCCCGTTCTGCGCGTCGATCTTGACGGTCGCGCCGCCTTTGAAGAACAGCTGCGTGCCGGTCGGCAGCATCGAGAGGTGCGGCAGGCCTTCGATCAGGAGATTGGCGCCGATCCATTCCGGCTTGATTTCGGTAATGCCCATCCGTTCGGCAACGATTGCCAGTTCGTCCTCCGCGACGATCGACAATTGCCGCTCGTTGTGCATCTCGGTGCCGCGCGGATACCAGGGTTCCCGCCCGCCGGAGCGCCGCGTCGTGCCGACATGGAAATCGCCTTCAATGCCGTCGAAACCGAGTTGCAGCGTATCCACCGCTCGTGTCTCAAAACGATCGAACGGTGCGAGGTAAAGCGCTGCCACCCTGGCGGCGAGTTTTCGCGACGGGACGATCTCGACCGGAGTTTCGGCTTCGGGAAAAAGATCCAGCATGGGTTCGTGCCTCGCGTGATACGCGCAATTAGCCGCGGTCAGCTCATCAGGTCCAGTCGAAAGCGCTGATGCTCCGATCAAGCGGACTGATGCGATTTGCCAGGCGCGCTCCGATGCCGGTGCCGTTCGCGCCGAGCTAATGCATGTCGCCCAAAAGTGTGCAGCGGTTTTGGGACAACGACATGCGTAAAACAAAATCTAAAGCATGCGCAATAGCGCGCCGCCGATCGAGTAGCCGGCGCCGAAGGCGCAGAGCAGGCCGTAGTCGCCGGCCTTCATGTCGGCATGGTTCTCCGACAGGGCGATGATGGCACCGGCGGCGGCGGTGTTGCCGAGGCGCTCCAGCACCATCGGCGCGCGGTCGTGGTCGACGTCATGGCCGAACGACAGTTTCAGGATCATGGCGTTCATCCGCGCATTGGCCTGATGCAGCCAGAAGCGCCGGATCGCTTGCGGCGTCAGCCCGTGCTCGGCCAGGAATTCGACGATGAACTTGTGGCCGGCGACGGTGACTTCCTTGAACACCTTGTTGCCGATCTGCTTGATCAGATTGCCTTCCAGATCGATCATGTACGGATCGTCCTGGGTGGCGCGGGTATAATAACCGAGATTGGTGCGGATGCTGTTCGACATCTGCGTCCAGGCGCGCGTGTCGAGCACCTCGAAGCGCCCCGGCCGCTTCTCGCCCTGGGCAAGCCCTTCGACGATCATCGACACGGAAGCGTCGCCGAAGATGAAATGCGTCTGCCGGTCGCGAAAATTGAGATGCCCGGTGATGATCTCCGGCGTCGACACCAGTACGCGCTTGTGCGCCCCTGCCCGCACCAGATTGACCGCGATGTGCAATGCGGCAGCCGCCGACGAGCAGCCAAGCCCCATGTCGAAGCCGGCGCCTTTCGTCCCCAGCGCCTGCTGCATTTCGATGGCGATCGCCGGATAGGGCCGCTGATGGTGCGAGGCCGAGCAGATCACCAGGTCGATGTCGCCAGGCTTCAGCCCGGCATGATCGAGCGCCTTGCGGGCCGAGGCGATGCCGAACTCGGCCTCCAGCGACAGCGCATCGTCGGGCCGCGCCGGGAAGCGCGGCGCCATGCGGGTCGGGTCGAGGATGCCTTCCCGTTCGATGACATGGCGGGTCTGGACGCCCGAGGCATGGACGATGAAGGCACTGTCCGATTTCTGTACCAGCGGCTCGCCCGACACCTCGCGCCGGACGTTCTCCATGTCCACCCAGGCGTTGAAGCTGGCGACGAGTTCCTCATTGGTGATCGAAGCTTCGGGGATTTCAACGCCGATGCCGCTGATGATGACGCGATGCATTTCCAGTTCGTCCCGTGTGCGCAGGCGTTGCGGCTTCATGTCGACGCCGCAAAAAGCTCGGCGCAACCTCTTTTGCACCTAGCCAGTTTATGCCGGCTTAAATCAAGTCCCTGGGACGGGTCTTTACCAGGCGCAGAGCTTGGTATAGGTCTGCGGGTTGTTCCAGCAGGCACCGTCATCGCGGCTGCGCACGAATTGCCCGGGCAGCGGCACGTTGCGGCGGCCGAGATTGACATAGCCATAGGCAAAACCCGGTCCGTCGATTTCCAGGACGTAGGTCGGATAACCCGGCGCCGAGATGCGAAAGCTGCCGCCATCGTCCAGCGCCCGATAGCTGCACGAGAAATAGCCGTCGTCGCTGGTGAAGCAGCGCGCTCGCTTGGCCTCCGCCGATATAGACAAGGCAAGCACAGCGGCCGCACAAACGCTGCCGCCGAAACCCATCTTTTTCAGTGTCATCATCCATCCCCATGGCCCATGAAGGGCCTTATCCCTGCCCCAGCGAGATGCGCATGACGGCGAAAGCCGGTCAAGCATCCGCTGCTGGCTGTTTTTGGGTGTAGCTAAGAGCTTCTAAGCAGAACGCCGCGCCACGATGAAGAGACGGGGAAAGCGCAGCAATACCTTGCCGCTTGCCGTTTTCGGATAGGCTTCGCTGATCCTGGCCGTGTAGCGCTTCAGGAAAAGCTGCCGCTCGTTCTCGTCGAGCGGATCGAGGAACGGCTTCAGCCCCGTCGACTTCACCCATTCGACGATCGCCTCGGCATCGGCCAGCGGATGGTTGTAGATCGTGTGCCAGATATCGAGCCGATCCGAGAATGGCGACAAAAGGTCGTAATAGAACGCGACCGGCGGCAGCGGCGCGCGGGCCGCGCGCTCGAGCTTTTCGGCAAACGGCATCTCGGCCGCGGTCTCCCGCATCAGCCGGTGCGAAGGCTCGGCCATATTGTCCGGCATCTGCACGGCAAGCGCGCCGCCGGGCGCCAAAAATCCCATCAGCCGCTGGAAGACCGCCGGATGCTCCGGCAGCCATTGAAACACCGCATTGGCAAAGATCACGTCGACCGGTTCGTTCGGCTGCCACGCCGCCGCATCCGCCAAGGCAAAGGTGACGCCGGGCAGGCGCGCCTTCGCCTTCTCGATCATGTCGAGGGAGGTATCGAAGCCGCTGATCTGCGCCTGCGGCCAGCGCTCGACCAGCAATTCGGTCGAATTGCCCGGCCCGCAGCCAATGTCGACCACCCGGCGTGGTTCCGGCACCGGCACCTGCGCAACGAGATCGCGCGCGGGGCGGGTGCGCTCGTCCTCGAATTTCAGGTAGAGGGCGGCGGACCAGTCGGCCATCTTGGTTCCTCAGATCATTTGAGAATTCGCCGCCCTGTAAATGTCTTACCGCGTCAGCCGCTTATACGTCATGCGGTGCGGATTGACCGCGTCCGGGCCGAGGCGGCGGATCTTGTCCTGCTCGTAATCCTCGAAATTGCCTTCGAACCATTCGACGTGGCTGTCGCCCTCGAAGGCGAGGATGTGCGTCGCCAGGCGATCGAGGAACATGCGATCGTGCGAGATGATGACGGCGCAGCCGGCGAAGCTCTCGAGCGCGTCTTCAAGTGCAGCCAGCGTTTCGGTATCGAGATCGTTGGTCGGTTCGTCGAGCAGCAGCACATTGCCGCCGGTCTTCAGCATCTTGGCCAGATGCACGCGGTTGCGCTGGCCGCCGGACAGGTTGCCGACCTTCTGCTGCTGGTCGCCGCCGCGGAAATTGAACGACGCGCAATAGGCGCGGGTGTTGGCTTCGAACTTGCCGAGCTTGACCACTTCGGCGCCGCCCGAGATCTCTTCCCAGACCGTCTTGGTCGGGTCGAGCGCGTCGCGGCTCTGGTCGACATAACCGAGCTTGACCGTCTCGCCGACGCGGATGGTGCCGGCATCGGGCTTTTCCTGGCCGGTGATCATGCGGAACAGCGTCGTCTTGCCGGCGCCGTTCGGGCCGATGACGCCGACGATGCCGCCGGGCGGCAGCTTGAATTCGAGATCGTCGATCAAAAGCGTGTCGCCAAAGCCCTTCGACAAGCCCTCGACCTCGATCACCACATTGCCGAGCCGCTCGCCATGCGGAATGACGATCTGGGTGTCGCTCGGACGCCGCTTGTCGGCTGCATCCAGCAGATCCTGGAACGCCTGGATACGGGCTTTCGACTTGGTCTGCCGGGCTTTCGGGCTGGACTGGATCCACTCGCGCTCGCGGCCGATCGCCCGCTGGCGCGCATCGTCCTCGCGGCCTTCCTGCTTGAGCCGCTTGGCCTTGGCTTCGAGATATTTGGTGTAGTTGCCTTCGTACGGGATACCGCGGCCGCGATCGAGCTCGAGGATCCAGCCGGTGACATTGTCGAGGAAGTAGCGATCGTGGGTGATGATCATCACCGCGCCCGGATAGGCCCGCAGATGCTTTTCCAGCCACGCCGTCGTCTCGGCGTCGAGATGGTTGGTCGGCTCGTCGAGCAGCAGAAGGTCGGGCTGGCGCAGCAAAAGCTGGCAAAGCGCGACGCGACGGCGTTCGCCGCCCGACAGCTTGGTGACATCGGCCTCCTTGGGCGGGCAGCCGAGTGCCTCCATCGCCATCTCGACCTGCTGTTCGAGATCCCAGAGGTTGAGCCGGTCCATCTCGTCCTGCAGCTTGGCCGACTCGTCCGCCGTCTCGTCGGAATAGTTCATCATCAATTCGTTGTAGCGCTCGATGATGGCGGTCTTGGCGGCGACGCCTTCCATGACGTTTTCGAACACGTTCTTGTTCGGATCGAGCGCCGGCTCCTGCGCCAGGTAACCGACGGTAGCACCCTCGGCCAGCCAGGCCTCGCCGCTCCACTCCTTGTCGATGCCGGCCATGATCTTGAGGATCGTCGACTTGCCGGCGCCGTTGGGACCGAGGATGCCGATCTTGGCGTCCGGATAGAAGGACAGATGAATGTTCTCGAGCACCTTCTTGGTGCCGTAGGCCTTGTTGAGGCCGGCCATGTGATAGATGAACTGGCGTGCCACGCGCGCTTTCCCTGAAAAGTCGACTGATGTCGGATTGAATGGAAGTTGGGGGCTATGTAAGCGATGCGGCCGCGAACGGCAAACAGTTTTGGCCCCAAGCGGATTTGGTCGCACCCACAAACGCTTAGCCGCTTCATTTCGTGCCGGCGCCCAGGCGAAAGCTCCGGTTAACCATTCCGCGTCAAACAATGTTGGATGGGAAATCGCTGGCAGCCGCGATTTCGGGGAGAGAGATCGGGCCGTGTTGAACAGTTTCCTGCTTTTTGCCGAAGCGGTTCTCTATTTCGGCATCATGGTCACGCTTTTCCGGTTCAGGGGCCGCATCGGCCTCGGCGTCTTTGTTTGCGCCCTTGGCGTCATGCATTTCCTGGAAACCTATCTCGCCAGCGTCTTCTACGTCGCGCTGCCGTTCGGCATGGTATCGCCGGGTTCGGCCGTGCTGTTTTCCGGCAAGCTGGTCATGCTGCTCCTGCTCTACATCAAGGAGGACGCGGCAACTGTCCGGCAGCCGATTTATGGCCTGCTGCTCGGCAATGCCCTGATGATCGGGCTCGTGCTGATCCTGCGCCTGCACGACATCGCACCGCTGCCCGACGGCAAGCTTCCCGACATCGGCTTCATCGACGAGATGGGCTGGCTGATGGTGTGGGGCACGACGCTGCTGTTCGTCGACGCCATCCTGATCATTCTGCTCTATGAAAAGCTCGGCAAATATCTGCGCAAGGCGCTTTTCACCCGCATCCTGGTCTCCGTCGCCTGCGTGCTCACCTTCGACCAGGCAGGCTTTTTCACGGCGCTGCATTTCGTCACCGGCGCGCCGGTCGCGGTGTTCTTCGGCGGCTGGTTCGCCAAGATGGCAGCGGCCCTGGTCTACAGCACCATGCTGGTCGGCTATATCAGGTGGTTCGAGGCGCGGCAGGTGCCGGCGGCGCGCGGGCTTTCCGACATTTTCGACACGCTGACCTATCGCGAGCGCTATGAGGCGCTGGTCGAGCATGTCGGTCGCGACGGCCTCACCGGCCTCCTGCACAGGGGGCGCTTCGACAGCGATGGCGAGGCCGCCGTCGCCGCCAGCCTGCGGACCGCCAGGGCGCTCAGCCTGCTGATCATCGATGTCGACCACTTCAAATCGATCAACGACCGCTTCGGCCACGCCGAGGGAGACAAGGTGCTGAAAGCCCTGGCAATTTTGCTTGGCGAACTTGTCGGGACCGAAGATCAATTGTTCAGGATCGGCGGTGAGGAATTCGCCATCCTCGGCTGGCGTCCGCAGCCGCTCGCCAGACTGCTGGGCGAAACCGTCAGGCAAGCGGTCAAGACGTCCGCGAGCACAAGCCGGTTCGACATTACCGTCAGCGCCGGCATCTCGACGGTCAGCGAGACGACCCGTTGCCTTGCCGATCTCTTTGCGCTGGCCGACCAGCGTCTCTACAAGGCCAAATCCACGGGACGCGATCGCGTTGTCGGCGAACCGGGCGGCAACGAAGCAGACGCCCGCAACACATGGACCAGGCCGGAGCGCAGCGCCGGCGCGTAACGCTGCCCAGGCCTGCGATTGGCTCAATCAGGATTGTTTGCGCCGCTGCCATCCGCCGATCGCAACCGAAACCGCCATCAGCGCGATCGCCAGCCATTTCAACGCGGTAATAATCGGGCCGGCTTCGATGTCGTAGGCAATGAACAGAAGAATGCCCGGTACCAGCAGGCCGCAGAGCACGAGCGTGATCCGGTTGATCTGCCATGACACTTTTGCCGCAAGCGCCTGGTCGCCGGGCACGGCGACAAGCGCGGCCCGCATTGCCTTCGGCGCCACCAGCGTGGTCGAAAGACGCAGCGAAATCGGCAGGCCGATGCCGATGATCAGGAAGGCGCATGCCGCCAGGAGCAGCGAAAACTTGATCGCACTGGTTTCGGCCGGTACCGGGAACAGCAGCGCCGCCAGCGGCAGGAAGACACAGAATATCCCGAGCGCGGCAATGGCGATGAAGATCGCCGCGTTGACCAGCGTGAACAATTGGTAGGTGCCGCCGCCGACGGGTTTGGCGAGCGTGGTCATGCGCGCCCACTCCACTTCGGTGTAGGAAAAGCCCGGCCACTCCATATGGCCGTCGCGGATCGCCGTCATGCCCTTGGCCCAGAACGCCAGCCGCGCCAGCGCGCCGCCCGTCATACCACTCATCGCCACCCCCTATGAATGATGCCCCCGGGATCATACCATCCCCGGTGCAAAGCGACAGTCGCGTACGGCCTGTTTACTGGAACCCGACGGCATCGACCGCGCCCTTCGGGCAGCCAGCCTTGGCTGTCGGCGCCGAGGCAAGCAGCAGGGCACCGAGCGAAGCGTTCGAAGCGATCGGGCCGGTCAGGCCGAGCGTCAGTTCGCCGATCAGCCGCCTGCCGTTCGAAGGATCGACCACGCAGGACACGCGGACCCGGTCGCCCGCGCCTTTGCCGAAGGCACTGTCGAAGGTGCTGCGGATCTGATCGGATGTCAGTTGCTTGCCGATGTTCTTGATGAAGAGATCGCGCACCGGCGACGCATTCATCGCGCGCATCAGGTTCAAAGCGACGGCGAAATACTCCTGCTGGCTCTTGCCGTAGCAGGTGCCGTGCTTGATCCATTCATGCCTTTCGAGGGCGGATGCGGTGCCCGGCATCACCTGGTCGAGTTCCGCTCGCGTTTTCGGGTCAAGGGTGACCGGCGGCAAGTCTCGCCAGTGCGCCGGATCGTCGTTCGCCTTGTCGCTTGCGGCGACCTGGCAATAGAAATTTCCGTTCGGCTGCGGCCACAACCCATGCAAGGTGAAGTGGGTCGCCTCGAAACCGGCGGCGGTCTGCGCACGGCATTCGGCCTTGCTGGATTTGGTCTCGCAGAAAGCCGGCTGCCAGCTCAGCGCGAAGACATATTCCGGCTTTCCGGACGCCGATGGCTTGTTCGGCTCGGCAGGCGCCGGTGCAGCCGGCATCGTCGACGCGCTGCCGCCCGAAACACGACCGCAGCTGATCTTAACCCAGCGGCGCTCCGGATCGGCGCCCGGCACGCGAATGAGATAGTGCGTGGGCGCGTCCTTGTTGCCGGCCAGCAGATCATAACTCTGACCAGCCGCGGTCGAGACATTGCCGGGATTCTTGCTGCTCTTGATCGCCTGCGTTGCCGGACAGGCGGCATCGGCGACGAAAGAGCCGGTCATCTTCACATCGGCCCGCGCCGCGCTTGCGCCAGCAAACGCAACAAACACCGCCCCCCATATCGCCCAAATCCGCATTCCGGCACTCCTCGTGATTCACGCCGCAAGCTAGAAACTTGCGACATGTCAGAATTACGATTTCTTTCGCCGGCCGTAAAAACAATCGCCAGCGCATTGAGACGGCTCCCGCGCGGTCGATCAGGATCCGCCCGCCTCCACCCGTTCCGTCAGGGTGCGCAGCAGATCAAGCGAGGCTTTCAGCGCGTCGGCGTCCATACCCTCCGAAACGCGGTTCGCCCAAACATGCTGGCGTGTGCCGATATTCTTGACCGCTGCCCGGCCGGCATCGGTTATCGACAACAGCTTGGCGCGGCGATGCGCCGGGTTGTCGGCGTAGGCGGCAAGCCCCTCCGCAGCCAGTATGTCGGCCAGCCGCTGTACACTCTGACGGGCGAGACCCATGTCGCGGGCGATGTCGGCCACAGATTTCGGCTCCTTCAAAACTGCACCCAAAACCTGCCAGCGCGCTGCCGTCAGCCCGGTTGGAGCGGCCAGCCGGTCGGCCGCATCCAGAAAACTGCCGTTCATCCTGAACACGGCAAGCACCAGTTCGGTGAGCACATTTGCCGCTTCGGTCCTGGTCGTCATTTCTGGCCGGCCTCGATGGTCGCGACGAAATTATTAACGGCTTCGGCTACGACCTCGGGCTTGTCAAGCATCACCCAATGGCCGCTGCCCGCCACGATCTGGCGCGGAATGTCCGTGCGCAGCCGGTAGAGCGCGGCTGGAGTGTCACTGGCCTCGGTAGCCAATACGAACATAGGCCCGCGATACGCATCGAGTGCCGGCTCCGGGTTCCATTCGGCCAGTGCCTTGCCGACACTTGCCCTCGCCGCCGGATCGACCACTGCCGCATCGGCCAGAACACGCTGGCGAACAGCCGCGTTAGGGCCGGCAATCGACGTGTAATAGGCGTTCAGGACATCACGGCCTTGCGGACCGGCCAGATCGCGGACAAAGCCGTCACGAATCGCCTGCGGCAGCGCACGAGGATCGGTCGCCGGGTCGACGAGCAAGACACCGGCGACCCGGTCGGCATGGCTGGCGGCATAAGCGAGCGCCACGCCACCGCCGCCGCTGTGCGCGACAATGAGAAACCGCTTCAGGCCAAACGCGTCGGCCACGGCACCGACATCCATTGCACGACCGTCATAACCATAGTCACCGTCCTGCGCCGGCGCGGAGGCGCCATGACCGCGAAAATCGAAGGCTACCGCCTCGCGGCCTTCGACGGAGAGCTGCATCACCCGGTCCCAGTGGGAAGCGCGGCTGCAATCTCCATGCAGGAACATGATCGGCAGGCCATTGCCGGCGTTGATCCTATAAGTGGCAAGCTGGCCTTGCGGGCCTGGAACAGTGGACGTCATCATGGTCATCTCCCTGGTTTCCTGACTGAACGCAGCAATCCCTGACAACAGGGTGATCGTCGTGAAGGCGAAGCCCGCCAGCAAGATTGCACGCCGCGAAATGGCCCCGGTGGTTTTCATAGTCATACCCCCAATCTGCCGCTGACCATTTGACAGTATGCTGTCATGTAATCACATTGACAGCATGCTGTCAACTACCGTCGAATGGGTACCTACGTCCCTTGACGTCGATCGCTGCGTCGCCCAACAGTCGCCGACGGGAGCGAGACATGCCATTTGACAAGCAGAGGATGCTGGCATCGCCGACCGGCGCCGAGCTCAACCTTTATGTGAAACACGCCATCGGCCAACCGCGCGCCATTGTCCAGGTCAATCACGGGTTGGCCGAGCACGCGGCGCGCTATGCCCGTTTCGCCGATTTCCTTGGCGAGCGCGGCTACCAGGTCTACGCGCACGACCACCGTGGCCACGGCGCCACCAAGGCGCCCGACGCGCCACCTGGCAGGTTCGCCGATGTGGATGGCGGTGCCAAGGTCATCGCCGATGTCGCCGCCGTCCATGATCTCATCGCCAGGGAACAGCCGGGCCTGCCGGTCATCGTCTTCGGTCACTCCTTGGGCGCGTCGGTCGCGCTGAACTTTGTCCTCCGCCACTCGGCGCGCATCCATGCCGCCGCGATCTGGAACGGCAATTTCTCGGCCGGACTGCTCGGCCAAATCGCGCTGGCCATGCTTGGTTGGGAAAAGTTCCGGCTTGGCTCAGACGTGCCGTCGCGCCTGCTGCCCCGGCTGACGTTCCGGGCCTGGGGCAAGGCGGTGCCCAATCACCGGACGCCGTTCGACTGGCTGTCGCGCGATGCCGTTGAAGTCGAGAAATACATCGCCGACCCGCTTTGCGGCTGGGACGCATCGGTGTCGATGTGGCAGGACATCGTCATGATGACGCTGCATTGCGGCAGCGACCGCAATTTTTCCGGCGTGCGGCGCGACCTGTTCGTCAATCTGGTCGGAGGCGAGCAAGATCCGGCCTCGGACGGCGGCAAGGCGGTCAGCCATCTTGCCGGCCGGATGCACATGATGGGTTTTTCGAATCTCGTTTCAAAGGTTTACGCCAAAACCCGCCACGAAAGCCTGAACGAGATCAACCGAGACATCATCATGGAGGATTTTGCCGCCTGGGCCGACCGCGTGCTGAGGGCACAGTGATACTGGCCCATTGCAAGGGCCGTGACAGCGGCGCGCGGGATTGATAGAGGCTGCGCTTTCGATCAACCACGGTGATCCATGACTGAGCCTCCGCTCAAAGGCATCCGCGTCATCGAACTCGCACGCATCCTCGCCGGGCCATGGGCCGGACAGCTGCTTGCCGACCTCGGCGCCGACGTGATCAAGGTCGAGAGCCCGGACGGCGGCGACGACACCCGCAAATGGGGACCGCCCTTCGTCATCGGCCATGACGGCGAGAACCTTTCGGCCGCTTATTACCATTCCTGCAACCGCGGCAAGCGCTCCATCGCCATCGACTTCTCGACGCCCGAGGGTGCCGAGACGGTGCGCCGGCTGGTCGCGACATCGGATGTGCTGATCGAAAACTTCAAAGTCGGCGGACTGAAGAAATACGGCCTCGACTATGACAGCCTGAGGAAAATCAACTCGCGGCTGATCTATTGCTCGATCACCGGTTTTGGCCAGTCGGGACCGTATGCGCCGCGTGCCGGCTATGATTTCATCATCCAGGGCATGGCCGGCATGATGTCGATCACCGGCGAAGCCGGCCGCGAACCGCAAAAGGCGGGCGTCGCTATTTCAGATGTTTTCACCGGGCTTTATTCGGTCATCGCCATCCAGGCGGCGCTTCGCCATGCCGAGAAGACCGGCGAAGGCCAGCATATCGACATGGCGCTCTACGACACCCAGATCTCGACGCTCGGCAACCAGAACCTCAACTATCTCGTCTCCGGACAGTCGCCGGTGCAGATGGGCAATGCGCATATGAACATCGCGCCCTACGAAGTGGTGCCGGTGAAAAATGGCCACATCATCCTGGCGGTCGGCAATGACGGCCAGTTCGCAAAGTTCTGCGCTGCCGTCGGCCTCGATGAGCTGGCGTCGAACCCTGACTTCGCCACCAATCCCGCCCGCGTCGCCAACCGGGCGAAGCTGCGCGAGCATATGATCGAGGCGCTGAAAGCCTTCGATCGCGACCCGTTGCTGGCCAGACTTGAGACTGCCGGAGTGCCGGCCAGCCCGATCAACAACATCGGCCAGATGTTTGCCGACCCGCAGACCATAGCGCGCGGCATGCGGCTCGACCTCGATGACGGCCATGGCAATCTCTTGCCCTCGGTGCGGGCGCCGATGGTCATGTCCGGCACGCCGCTGGTCTATGAGCGCCCGTCGCCGCGTCTCGGCGAACACACCCAAGAAATCCTTGCCGAACTGGAGAGGTCAGGAAAATGAAGACCGGCGGACAACTCATCGTCGATGCGCTCGAAGCCAACGGAACGGACCGTATCTATTGCGTACCTGGCGAATCCTATCTGGCGGTGCTCGACGCGCTGCATGATTCACCGATCCGCACAATCGTCTGCCGCCAGGAGGGCGGTGCCGCAATGATGGCCGACTGCCACGGCCGCCTGACCGGCAGGCCCGGCATCTGCTTTGTCACCCGCGGCCCAGGCGCCACCAATGCCTCGGCCGGCATCCACATCGCGATGCAGGATTCAGTCCCCCTCATCCTGTTCATCGGCCAGGTCGCCAGCCACGCCAAGGGGCGCGAGGCCTTCCAGGAGGTCGACTACGTCAGGTTCTTCGGCGATATCGCCAAATGGGTGGTCGAGATCGACGACGCCGCACGCATACCCGAATTCGTCACACGCGCCTTTGCGGTGGCGACGTCCGGTCGCCCGGGCCCGGTCGTCATCTCGCTGCCCGAGGACATGCTGACCAGCCTCGCCGAGGCACCGGACGCCCGGCATTATACCCCTGTCGAGACGCGGCCTGGCGAAGTCGAGCTCGACGCACTGGAAGTGTTGCTCAACAAGGCAAAGCGGCCCTTCGTCATCCTCGGCGGTACGCGCTGGGACGCGCAGGCCGTTGCACGGATGCGGACGATAGCCGAAGCCTGGTCGCTGCCGGTCGGCTGCTCCTTCCGCCGCCAGATGCTGTTCGACCATCTCCACCCGAACTATGCCGGCGATGTCGGCATCGGCATCAATCCCAAGGTAGCAACCGCCATCAAGCAGGCCGACCTTGTGCTGCTGATCGGCGGCCGCATGGGCGAGATGCCGTCATCCGACTACACGCTGCTGAAGAGTCCCTACCCCGACCAGACGCTGGTCCATATCCATGCCGACGCCGGCGAACTCGGCCGCGTCTACCGGCCGGCGCTGGCGATCAATGCCTCGCCTGCCGCTTTCGTCGAAGCCTTTGCCAGACGCAAGCCGGCCGCAACGCCGGTGTGGGCGGCTGAGGCAGCGAAGCTGCACGCCGCCTATCTCGACTGGTCGACGCCTCCGGAGAGCGGCCCCGGCGCCGTCCAGATGGGGCCGATCATGAATTATCTCGAAACGATGCTGCCGGACGACGCCATCCTCACCAACGGCGCCGGCAACTACGCCACCTGGGTGCATCGCTACCATCGCTTCCGGCGTTTCGGCACGCAGGCAGCACCCACATCCGGCTCGATGGGCTACGGCACGCCGGCGGCGGTCGCCGCCAAGCAGCTTTTCCCCGACCGCGACGTGATCGCCTTCGCCGGCGACGGCTGTTTCCTGATGAACGGCCAGGAATTCGCCACCGCCGTGCAATACGGGCTGCCGATCATCGTCATCGTCGTCAACAATGGCATCTACGGCACCATCCGCATGCATCAGGAGCGCGAATATCCCGGCCGTGTCGTCGCCACGGACTTGAAGAATCCCGACTTTGCTGCTTTGGCCCGTGCCTATGGCGGCCATGGCGAGACGGTGGAAAAGACCGCCGACTTCGCCGCGGCCTTCGAGCGAGCGCGGGCCAGCGGCAAGCCGTCGATCGTAGAGATCAGGCTCGACCCTGAAGCCATCACGCCGACCCGCACGATGACCCAGATTCGCGACAAGGCCTGACAAAACAGGATGATTGCCCTGTTTTGTCGTCGTGATCTGCCTATTTGGCCTTCTCGATCTGGCCGCGGATCTCGCCGTCCGCGTGGGCCGCGGTGTGGATGTTGACGTAATATTTGCCAGCCTCAAGATCGGTGGCCTGGGCATCAGTCAATGTCGCCGAACCCTTGATCGGGCTCTTCAGCTTGCCTTCGAACGGCACCACTGGATCGGCGTTTTGACCCTTTTCCGCTGGGCCGTGAATGTGTGCGGCCTTCGCCGGCCCGCTGAGGCCGGAATATCTCACGGTCCAGCTGAGTTTCTTGGTGGCGGTGTTGAACCTGAGCGTGGCGGTGCCCTTGCCCTTCGTGGTGACGGGCGGGTTCTGCTGAGCACCATCGAGCGTCGCCGCCATCTTTATGGTTTCGGCCAAGGCCGGTGAAGCAGAGAAGATGGCTGCAGAAATGGCCAGCGCCGAAAGCATCGGCGTGAAGGACTGGATGCGCATGGAAACCTCCGTTGTGACACCCTTGGGCGGGTGCACCGGCACAACGATTTTGCGAGCGGATGTTTCCGCCGGTAACGTTCATTTTACCTCCCACTAAAAAGGGGCGGTCGCCCGCCCCTTTTCCGCTACAAGCCAGTTTGACAGCCCTATTTGATGGCCTTGTCGGTGATCGCCGTCGTGTAGGCGCCGGTAGGCTCCTTGCTGATGATCTTCTGGTCGAGCAGCGCCTTGGCGGTGCGCTCGTAGGTCGCCGGATCGAGCTTGCCATCGGCATTGTCGATCAGCTTGGCGACTTCGCCCATCATGCGCTTCTGGTGATTCTCGTCCTGGCCGCCATTGTCCATGACGATGCCGGCCGCTTCGTCGGAATTGTCGACGGCGTATTTCCAACCCTTCATCGAAGCGCGCACGAAACGCACCATCTTATCCTCGAAGGCCGGATCCTTGAGCTTGTCCTCCAGGGCATAGAGCCCGTCTTCGAGCAGATCATTGCCCATGGCGGAATAGTTGAAGACGGTCAGCTCTTCCGGCTTGTAGCCGGCGTCGATGAGCTGCCAGTACTCGTTATAGGTCATGACCGAAATGCAATCCGCCTGCTTCTGGATCAGCGGCTGCACGTCAAAGCTCTGCTTGAGCACGGTGACGCCGTCCGGCCCGCCATCGGTCTTGAGGCCAAGCTTGTTCATCCAGGCATAGAACGGATACTCGTTGCCGAAGAACCAGACGCCGAGCGTGTGGCCCTTGAAGTCGGCTTCCGTCTTGATCGGACCGTCCTTCGGGCAGACCAGCTCCATGCCGGCCTTCTTGAACGGCTGGGCGATGTTGACCAGCGGCACGCCCTTCTCGCGCGCAGCCAGCGCACCGCCCATCCAGTCGACGATGACGTCGGCGCCGCCGCCGGCAATAACCTGCTCCGGTGCAATGTCCGGTCCGCCGGGCTTGATATCGACGTCGAGGCCCTCGGCGTCATAGAAGCCCTTGGCCTTGGCGACATAATAGCCGGCGAACTGTGCCTGGGTGACCCATTTCAGCTGCAGCGTCACCTTGTCCGCGGCCATCGCCTGGAACGCGGCAAGCGACATCGCGCCGGCCAGCATCGAAACAACAAGTCTTTTCATGTTTTTACCCTCTGAAGTTAGCGCCCTAAACCCACCGCCCCTATCCACCACGGACAGAGGGATGCCAAAACGTGACTGCTCTCTCGAAAAGAGCGACCACGCCATAAAAGACCGAACCCGCAAGTGCTGCAACTGCGATTTCCGCCCACACCATGTCGATGTTCATCCGCCCGACTTCCGTCGAAATGCGGAATCCCATGCCGACCACCGGCGTGCCGAAGAACTCGGCGACGATGGCGCCGATCAGCGCCAGCGTCGAATTGATCTTCAACGCATTGAAGATGAAGGGTGCCGCCGCCGGCAGCCGCAGCTTGAACAGCGTCTGCCAGTAGCTCGAGGCATAGGTGCGCATCAGGTCGCGCTCCATATGGCCGGAGGCGGCAAGCCCGGCGACGGTGTTCACCAGCATCGGGAAGAAGGTCATGATGATGACCACCGCTGCCTTCGACTGCCAGTCGAAGCCGAACCACATGACCATGATCGGCGCGACGCCGATGATCGGCAGCGCCGACACCATATTGCCGATCGGCAAAAGCCCGCGCCGCAGGAACGGCACGCGGTCGGCGGCGATGGCAACGAGGAAGCCGGCGCTGCTCCCCACCACATAGCCGAAGATAACCGCCTTGAAGATGGTCTGCCTGACATCGGCCCCCAGCACCGGCAGCGACCCGACGATGCGTGCACCGACGGCGCTTGGCGGCGGCAACAGGATGAAGGGAATGCCGGCACCACGCGTCACCGCCTCCCAGATGATCAGGATCCAGGCGCCGAAGATGGCCGGAATGATCAGGCGCAGGGCGGTTGACGCCCAGCGCGATGTCGGGCGAAACGACGACAGGACCGTTACGCAGCGCCAGGCCAGAAACCACGCCGCGACGAGCAGCAGATAGAAGGATGCGCGAGCGCTGCCCTCATTGCCGGTTATGCCGGCGAGCAGCATCCACGCTGCGCCATGCGCGCCAAGGAACAGCAACACCACCCCGATCATCGGTGGAAAGTTGTCGGCCTCGATTGCCACGAGCAGCAAAATGAAAATCAAAACCGTAGTCGCCATGCCGTAACCGGGCGTAGCACTGACGAGCGGCCAAAGAAGCAGCGCGCCGACAAGCAGGACAAGCGCGGCATACCCCTGCCAGGATCGAGGCGTGATTGAGGAAAGGCTCAGGATGGAGCTCATGCCGGCCTCCCGCCCATGGCGCGGTCGACGAGGCGCCCGGCGATGCCGACGACCATCACCAGCAGCGCCGCGACCACCGACCCGGCAACCAGAGCCGACCAGATGTCGATGGTCTGGCTGTAGTAGGCGCCGGCGAGCAATTTGGCGCCGATGCCGGCGACGGCGCCGGTCGGCAACTCGCCGACGATCGCGCCGACCAGGCTGGCGGCCACCGCCACCTTCATCGAGGTGAACAGGAACGGCACCGAAGCCGGCACACGCAATTTCCAGAAGGCCTGCGAGGCACTGGCATTATAGGTGTGCATCAGGTCGAGATGGGTGAGCTCGGGCGAGCGCAGTCCCTTCACCATGCCGACCGCCACCGGGAAGAACGACAGATAGGTCGAGATCAGCGCCTTCGGGATAAGCCCGGTGATGCCGACCGCCGCCAGCACGACGATGATCATCGGCGCCACCGCCAGGATCGGAATGGTCTGCGAGGCGATGATCCACGGCATCAGGCTGCGGTCGAGCGTCGCCACATGCACGATGCCGACGGCGATGACGATGCCGAGCGCCGTGCCGAAAGCAAAGCCGAGCAGCGTCGACGACAGCGTCACCCAGGCATTGTAGACAAGGCTGCGGTTCGAGGTGATGCTGCGCAGAAAGGTGTTTTCGAAAAAATTCACCGCCACCTGATGCGGCGCCGGCAGCGTCGGCTTCGGCTGTACCAGCGTCTTGCCGATGAATTCCACAATACCCGGCGTCTGATTGGCGCGGCGGTCGAGATCGCGCTGGAACGGCGCGTTGAGGATGACAGCCATGACGTACCAGACGACGACGACGCCCAGGAGGATCGAGGTCACCGGAACGATCTTGTCGCGAAACGAGTCCATCTAGCAGGCCTCGCCGGGTAAACGCCCTCCTCTCCCCGACGGGGAGAGGGTGGCTGGAGCGAAGCGGAGGCCGGGTACTTTTGTTACGGCAATCGTCTCTTTCGTCATCCTAGGGTCTGCGCAGGCCGCTTCGCGGCTGCTCCGCCCTAGGATGACGAAGGTATGGATGGCCCCGCTAGCCCCGACGGGGAGAGGAGGGAGCTCATCCCGCTCAATCATCATAGCTGTGCCCCGCCCTCAGCCCGTCGCGCACGCGTGCCGCGATGGCCAGGAACTCCGGCGTCTCGCGGATATCGAGCGGCCGCTTTTTCGGCAGCGTCGATTCTATGACGTCGCTGACACGCCCCGGGCGCGGCGACATGACGATGATGCGCGTCGACAGATAGACCGCCTCAGGGATCGAATGGGTGACGAAGCAGATGGTCTTGTTGGTCCGCTCCCAAAGCTCCAGCAGCTGTTCGTTGAGATGGTCGCGCACGATCTCGTCCAGCGCGCCGAACGGCTCGTCCATCAACAAAAGATCGGCATCGAAAGCCAGCGCCCGTGCGATCGAGGCGCGCTGCTGCATGCCGCCCGAAAGCTGCCAGGGGTATTTCTTCTCGAAGCCGCCGAGGTTGACAAGGTCGAGGGTTCGCTTGATGCGCGCCGCCTGCTCCGCCCTGGACAGGCCCATGATCTCCAGCGGCAGTGCCACATTGCGCTCGATCGTGCGCCACGGATAAAGTGCGGCCGCCTGGAAGACATAGCCATAGGCGCGGCTCTGGCGCGCCTGCTCGGGCGTCATGCCGTTGACGGAGATGGCTCCCGATGTCGGCTTCTCCAGATCGGCGATGACGCGCAGCAAGGTCGTCTTGCCGCAGCCGGAGGGCCCGATGAAGGACACGAATTCACCCTTGCCGATCGTCAGGTCGACGTTCGACAGCGCCTGCACCGGACCATCATTGGTCTGGAAGGTCAGGCCAAGCTTGCTTGCCGAAACAACGGCTGGCGATACTCCCGTCATCGGCCGTAGCCTGTCGCTTCCGGCCACTGCGGCGCCGGCCGGAATCCCATTGATTTTACCCCGATGTTGCTTTCCACTCGCCCAGTCCTACTCGCCCCAGTTCTACGCGCCCCAGTTCTACGCGCCCTTGTCCCATCAGATAGACGCCCGGAGTTGCCCCGATGTCGCCCAAACCGACTTGCCATCTTATCCGCCCTGAAAGCTCTTATGAAGGCAAGCAGGGCCTGAGTTATTTCGCCGGTATCGCCGCCGAAACAGTCGGCTCGTCCGGCATCTGCATGCATCTGCTGACCATGCCGCCGGGTGCCCGCGCCAAGGCGCATATGCACGAAAACCATGAAACCGCGATCTATGTGCTCTCCGGCGAAGTCCATACCTGGTATGGCGACCGGCTCGAACAGCATATCGTGGTCAAGGCCGGCGATCTTTTCTATATTCCCCCCGGCGTGCCGCATCTGCCGGCCAATCTGAGCGACGGCCCCGCCTCGGCCGTCATTGCCCGCACCGATCCCAACGAACAGGAAAGCGTCGTCCTGCTGCCGAAACTGGACGGGTTGGTCGCCTGACGCCGGCATCGAGGCAGCGGTCGCCATCGGCACCGTCACGAACATGATTTCAGCGGCCCTATCTCCTCAAGGCCGGGAATGGTCACGAAGAAACCGTCCCCTCCTCTGTTGATGACCTTGACGACATCCGTGGTCGTGCCCTCCTCGCCCTCGGCGAAACAGGTGGAGCTCAACAACAAGGTGCCAGGCGCTGTCGTCAGTCGCTGTGCGAACTGGCAGCCGCTGCCATAGGTTTCGACGCCGTCGGCGGTCAGCACGACATAATCGTCGCTGTCCTGATAACCGAGCCGTACACCAGCGCAACCGACCTCATTGCCAAAGGAGCCGGCAAGGACGTCAGCCGCCGCCGGCCCGGCGGCAAGGATCACCGCGGCCATTGAGATAATCGCTCCGTGGCTCCCCAAGCTCAAACGCCCGTCGCCGGGATGCCTGTACGTTCCACCTTGCGCGGCGCGGAAATCTCCTTCCAGGTCGACAGGGCCCGGTTGACCGCCGCGTTCGGCTCGCGAGCGACGAACTCGCCATGGCCGGGCTTCGCCTTGACCTCGTTTTCCTCGATCGACAGTTCGCCGCGCGAGAAGACGAAGCGCGGCAGGCCGGTTACCTCAAAACCTTCGAAGACATTGTAGTCGATCACCGATTGCTGCTTCTTGGCCGTGATCTTCTTCTTGCGCTTCGGATCCCAGACGACGATGTCGGCATCCGCGCCTTCGACGATGGCGCCCTTCTTCGGATACATGTTGAGGATCTTGGCGATGTTGGTCGAGGTCACCGCGACGAACTCATTCATCGTCAGCCGGCCGGTGTTGACGCCGGTCGTCCACAGCACCGGCAAACGATCCTCGAGCCCGCCCGTGCCGTTCGGGATCTTGGTGAAGTCGCCGACGCCGTTGCGCTTTTGTTTGGTGGTGAAGGCACAATGGTCGGTCGCCACCACTTGCAGTGATCCGGCCTGCAGGCCCGCCCACAGCGAATCCTGGTGCCATTTGTTGCGGAAGGGCGGGCTCATGACGCGCCGCGCCGCATGGTCCCAGTCCTTGTTGAAATATTCGCTCTCGTCCAGCGTCAGGTGCTGGATCAGCGGCTCGCCGAATACCCGCATGCCTTTCTGGCGCGCGCGGCGGATGGCTTCGTGCGCCTGCTCGCAGGAGACATGCACGACATAGAGCGGCACGCCGGCCATGTCGGCGATCATGATGGCGCGGTTGGTCGCCTCGCCTTCCACTTCCGGCGGACGCGAATAGGCGTGCCCTTCGGGGCCACTATTGCCCGCCGCCAGCAGCTTCTGCGACAGCGCCGCCACCACGTCGCCATTCTCGGCATGGACCAGCGGCAGCGCGCCGAGATCGGCACAGCGCTGGAACGACGAATAGAGCTCGTCGTCATCGACCATCAGCGCGCCCTTGTAGGCCATGAAATGCTTGAACGAGGTAATGCCCCTGTCGACGACAGTGGCCATCTCGTCGAACACCTGCTTGCCCCACCAGGTGATCGCCATGTGGAAGGAATAGTCGCAGGACGCCTTCGAGGTCTTGTTGTCCCACATCTGCAGGGCCTCGAGCAGCGATTGCTGCGGCGCCGGCAGGCAGAAATCGACGACCATGGTCGTGCCGCCGGCAAGGGCCGCTCGCGTGCCGGATTCGAAATCGTCGGCCGAATAGGTGCCCATGAACGGCATTTCGAGATGGGTATGCGGGTCGATGCCGCCCGGCATCACATAGCAGCCGCTGGCGTCGAACTCATGGTCGCCATGCAAATCCGAGCCGATGCCGATGATCTTGCCGTGCTTGAACAGCACGTCGGCCTTCCACGTGCGGTCGGCGGTGACGATGGTGCCATTCTTGATGACTTTGGACATTTTCATGTTCCCTTTGTTCTCTTCGCGCTTCTTGTGAGCGGCGTTGCGAGGCTATCCCATCATTCGACAATCACCGCCGTGTCGACGACCGCATGGAACAGCACGTCGGCGCCGGCCGCTGCCCATTCCTTGGTGATTTCCTCGGCCTCGTTGTGGCTGAGACCGTCGACGCAGGGGCACATCACCATTGCGGTGGGTGCGACGCGGTTGATCCAGCAGGCGTCATGGCCGGCGCCGGAGACGATGTTGCGATGCGTATATCCCAGGCGCTCCGCCGCATCCCGCACAGCCTTGACGCAGCCCGCGTCGAAAGTGACCGGATCGAAATGGCCGACCTGATCGATTTGATATTTGATGTCGAGCGCGTCGCAGATTGTGTCGATGCCTTCGCGGATGCGTTCGTCCATGGCGTCCAGCACCTCCTTTTCCGGCGAGCGGATGTCTATGGTGAAGACGGTGCGCCCGGCAATGATGTTACGCGAGTTCGGATAGACCTCCATATGGCCGACCGCGCCGACGGCGTCGGGTTGGTAGTCCATGGCGATCTCGTGCACCAATTCGATCACCCGCGCCATGCCGAGCCCGGCATTGCGCCGCTTCGGCATCGGCGTCGAGCCGGTATGCGCCTCCTTGCCGGTCAACGTCACCTGCAGCCATTTCAGTCCCTGGCCATGGGTGACGACACCAATGTCGATGCCCTCGTCCTCGAGGATCGGGCCCTGCTCGATATGCAATTCGAAGAAGGCGTGGATCTTGCGCTCGCCGACTTTCTCGGTGCCCTTCCAGCCGATCCGTTCGAGCTCCTCGCCGAATTTCTTGCCATCCTTGTCGACATGCGAATAAACGTCGGCCTGATCGAGCACGCCGGCGAATACCCCGGACGCCATCATCGCCGGCGCAAAGCGCGCGCCTTCCTCGTTGGTCCAGTTGGTGACGACGATCGGATGCTTTGTCTTGATGCCGAGATCGTTGAGCGAGCGCACGACCTCCAGCCCGCCGAGCACGCCGAGCACACCATCATACTTGCCGCCGGTCGGCTGGGTGTCGAGATGGCTGCCGACATAGACCGGCGGCAGGCTGGCATCGGTGCCTTCGCGACGGGCAAACATCGTGCCCATCTCGTCGACGCCCATTTCGAGCCCCGCCTCATCGCACCAGCGCTTGAACAGACGCCGCCCTTCGCCGTCCTCATCGGTCACGGTCTGGCGATTGTTGCCGCCGGCAATGCCGGGGCCGATCTTCGCCATCTCCATTATCGAATCCCACAAACGGTCTGAATTGATTCGCAGATTCTCGCCGGGGGCGGCCATATTCTAAAACCTCATTGGTTGTGGCACGCCAGCGTCCCCCTCCCCCTCGAGGGGAGGGTGGCCGCGAAGCGGTCGGGTGGGGTCGGCTGACATGCGCGCGACCTTCTCCTTGACCACCTGTGCGACATGCCAAGCGCTGTTTATGACATCGGGCTCATCGACGCGAAAGATATCGAACCCGAGCGACCGCAGATAGGCATCACGGACGGCGTCGTGCCGTTTGCCCTTCTCCTGTTCGTGCAGATCACCATCGACTTCAACGACCAGCTTTACCGCAAGGCAGGCAAAGTCGACGATATAAGGCCCGATCGGACACTGGCGCCGGAATTTCATCGCAGCCGATTTCAATTCGCGCAGTTCATACCAAAGCAGCGATTCGCCTTTGGTCGCATGTACTCGAAGCGCGCGCGCCTTTTGGCGCATTTCGAAGCTCACGCGGGTCCGGGGCATCACAGGCACCTATGCGGCCGAAGGTCAGGCTGGCGCACTGCCGCACCGACCCCACCCGGCCGCTTCGCGGCCACCCTCCCCTCGAGGGGGAGGGAAAGCTGCACCTGGTTCAATCCACGGCCCTCAGCACTTCGCGCACATGGTCGATCAATTCGTTGATCTGACCCTTGGTGATGATCAGCGGCGGCGATAGCGCGATGATGTCGCCGGTGGTGCGGATCAATGCACCGCGCTCGAATGCCTTGACGAAAGCCGAGAAGGCCCGCTTCGTCGGCTGGCCGGCGATCGGCGCCAGCTCGATCGCGCCGATCAGGCCGATGTTTCTGATATCGATGACGTTCGGCTCGCCCTTCAGCGAGTGCAGCGCGTCCTCCCAGTACGGCGCCAGTTCCTCGCCGCGCGTCAGCAGCCCCTCTTCCTTGTAGGTGTCGAGCGTGCCCAACGCCGCCGCGCAGGCGATCGGATTGCCCGAATAGGTGTAGCCGTGGAAGAACTCGATCATGTGCTCGGGGCCGGTCATGAAGGCGTCGTGGATTTCCTTCTTCACGAACACCGCGCCCATCGGGATGACGCCGTTGGAGACGCCTTTGGCGGTGGTCATGATATCCGGCGTGATACCGAAATAGTCGGCGGCGAACGGCGTGCCGAGACGGCCGAAACCGGTGATGACTTCGTCGAAGATCAGCAAGATGCCGTGCTTGGTGCAGATCTCGCGCAGCCTCTCGAGATAGCCTTTCGGCGGCAGGATGACGCCGGTGGAACCGGCCACCGGCTCGACGATGACGGCGGCGATGGTCGAGGCGTCGTGCAAGGCGACGATGCGCTCCAGCTCGTTCGCCAGTTCCGCGCCATGCTCCGGCACGCCCTTGGTGAAAGAGTTCTTTTCCGGCAGATGCGTGTGTGGCATGTGATCGACGCCGCCGAGCAGCGTGCCGAACATCTTGCGGTTGGTGACAATGCCGCCGACGGAGATGCCGCCGAAATTGACGCCGTGATAGCCGCGTTCGCGGCCGATCAGGCGGGTACGCGAGCCCTCGCCTTTTACGCGGTGATAGGCGATCGCCATCTTCAGCGCGGTCTCGACCGATTCCGATCCGGAATTCGTGAAGAACACATGGTCCATGCCCTTCGGCGCGATGTCGACCAGCCGGTTCGCCAGCTCGAACACGATCGGATGGCCCATCTGGAACGCGGGAGCGTAGTCGAGCTCGGCCGCCTGGCTCTGGATCGCCTCGGTGATCTTCGGGCGGCAGTGGCCGGCATTGACGCACCACAGGCCGGCGGTGCCGTCGAGCACCTTGCGCCCGTCGCTGGTCGTGTAGTGCATATCCTTGGCCGACACCATCATGCGCGGCGCCTGCTTGAACTGCCGGTTTGCCGTGAACGGCATCCAGAATGCGCTGAGATCGTTCGGCGTGACTTTCAGCCGGTTGGACATGACCAAGACTTCCCCTTGTAACCTGTTTCGGTGCGGCTAACGCTTGGTCTTTCCAACGCTTGGTCTTCGCGACGTTTTCGTGCTACGCAAATTTTTGACCGGTTGGACAAACGTTAGCACCGCCTTATCAGCGGTCAAGGGATTACTAGCGGAAATGCGGCTTTCGAAGTGCGCTCCACAGGGCGAGGAAAAACTGGTCCAGAGAATTGGTCCAGACACTCCTCACGGCGAAGGTTTTGCGGGGTGACGGGGGCGGTCGAAAGCTCCGCTCCTCGCCGCACCCGCATTCAGCTGGAAAAGCGCGAGCTCATCCTGGAGGCGGCGCTAGAAGTCTTCTCCACCAACGGTTTTCGCGGCTCGACCATCGACCAGATCGCCGAAGCCGCCGGCATGTCGAAGCCGAACCTGCTCTATTATTTCCGCCGCAAGGAGGACATCCACGAGACGCTGATGCAGCGGCTTCTCGACACCTGGCTGGCGCCGCTGCGCGAACTCGACGACATCGGCGATCCGCTAACCGAACTGCGCAGCTACATCAGGCGCAAGCTGGAAATGGCGCGCGATTTCCCGCGCGAGAGCCGCCTGTTCGCCAATGAGATCCTGCAGGGCGCGCCGCGCATCATGCCGATGCTGGAAGGGGAGTTGAAGACGCTGGTCGACGAGAAAGCCAACGTCATCAAGGGCTGGATGCGCGCCGGCAAGATCGCCCGCACCGACCCCTGGCACCTGATCTTTTCGATCTGGGCGACAACGCAGCATTACGCCGATTTCGACGTCCAGGTCCGCGCCGTGCTCGGCCCCGACCGCGGCGGCGACGGCCGCTTCGAGGATGCAGCAAGGTTTCTCGAGCAGCTGTTCATCGACGGGCTGAAGCCGAAGGGCTGAGGCAGCTCGGCTGTCGCAAACCTCCCCCATTGCTTCGTCATCCTGGGGCGCAGCAAGGAGCGGAGCGACGCAGCGCAGACCCCAGGATCCATGCCGTGACCTCAGAGCGTTGCTGCAGTGCAGTATTCTGCTCCGCTGCATTCTTCGGCAGATGTCACGGCATGGATCCCAGGGTCTCCGCGACGCCGCTTCGCGGCTGCTACGCCCTGGGATGACGAAGCTGGGTTCACGCGCTGCGCCGCTCGGCCGGAAGCGTCTCCAGCAGCTGTTCGAGCTTGGCGATCGAGTTCTGCTCGGCGAGCGGCGTGTAGACGATCAGCTTCATGTCCGAGCCGTCGTCGATCGACAGGCTCATATGCTCGAACGCCATGGCGCCTGCCGTCGGATGCCTGACATGCTTCACACCCGACAGGTTGCGGGCCACATCGCGCAGCGGCCACCATGCCCGAAACTCCGGGCTTGAACGTGTCATCAGCGCGATCAGCCGCTCGAAATCCGGGTCGCCGACATATCTGGCGCTTTCTGCCCGGAATGACGCCAGCACGGCACGCGCCAGTTCCTCCCAGTCAACGAGCAGGCGCCGATGCTGCGGGCTGGTGAAAACCATATGGACGATGTTGCGGGCATCGCCCTCCAGCAGGCCATAGTCGCCGAATACGGCTGCCGCGGCAGAGTTCCAGGCCAGCACGTCCCAGCGACGCCCAACGACATAGGCCGGCTGCAGGACCAGGCTTTGCAGCATGTGCAGCAAGGGACCGTCGACCCTTTCCGGGGCGTCGACGCGACGCTCCGGCTGCGGACGGCCGGCAAGGATGAACAGATGCCGTTGCTCGGCCGCATCCAGACGCAACGCCTGACTGAGCGCCGTCAGCACCTCCACCGATGGCCTGACGTCGCGCCCCTGCTCCAGCCAGGTGTACCAGGTCGTGCCGACGCCGGCGATCATCGCCACCTCCTCGCGCCGCAGCCCGGGCGTGCGCCGGCGCAAGCCGGTCGAGATGCCGGTGGCCGAAGGCGTCAGCCTTTCGCGCCGCGAGCGCAGAAATGCGCCAAGCTCGCGGCGACGGCTGCCTTCGGCGGAGTGCGTGGTGGAATCCATCGGCGCTATTATAGCAGTACCGATACCAGGATAAAGTTTGAACTGTTTGGCATGCGTCTGGTGCCCCATCTTTCCGCTCAGAGCGATAAGATGGAGGCTCCGAACATGGAACTGAAAGACAAGACAATCCTCATCACAGGGTCTACCGACGGCGTCGGCCGCGTTGTCGCGCAACGGCTCGGCGCCGGCGGCGCCCGCATCCTGGTGCATGGCCGCGACGCGACAAGGGGCAAGGCGATCGTGACCGAGATCGAAGCCGCCGGCGGCAACGCCGAGCTGCTTGTCGCCGATCTCTCCTCCCTGGCCGAGGTCCGCCGCCTCGCCGAAGCCGTCCGCGCTAGGACCAAGCGGCTCGATATCCTCATCAACAATGCCGGCGTCGGCACCGCCGGCCCCAACGCGAAACGGCAGGTCAGCGCCGACGGCTACGAGCTGCGCTTTGCCGTCAACTATCTCGCCGGTTTCCTGCTCACCACGGAGCTGCTGCCACTGCTCAAGTCCAGCGCGCCGGCGCGCATCGTCAACGTCGCCTCGGCCGGGCAACGGGCGATCGACTTCAGTGATGTCATGCTGACCCGCTCCTATGACGGCGTCCGTGCCTACTGCCAGAGCAAGCTGGCGCAGATCATGTTCACCATCGATCTGGCGGAGCAGCTGAAGAGCACCGGCGTCACGGTCAACAGCCTGCATCCGGCAAGCTACATGAACACTACGATGGTGCGGCAGGCGGGCATCACGCCGTGGAGCTCGGTCGAAACCGGCGCCGAGGCCATCATCAATCTCGCCACATCGCCGGCGCTCGAAGGGCGAAGCGGCCTCTATTTCGACGGCCAAAGAGAATCCCGCGCCGATGCGCAAGCCTATGACGCTAAGGCGAGGCAGCAGTTGCGCGAATTGAGCCTCGGCCTTGTCGGGCTCGCACCCGTCTCCGCAACATCGAAGAAAGAAAATTCATGATCGAGAAAACGCAGCACGCCGTGATCGTCGGCGGCTCCTCCGGCATCGGCCTCGCCACCGCGAAAAAGCTGCTCGGCCCGGGGATGAAGGTGACGATCACCGGGCGCAGCAGGGAAAGGCTCGACAATGCATGGCAAAGCCTTGGCGGCGCGGTCGAAAAAGCTGCCTTCGATGCCGCGAAGCCGGACGAGGTTCGCCGGTTCTTCAGCGATCTCGGCCCTTTCGATCACCTGGTGCTGGCCGCCAGCGGCGGCAAGGGGCTCGGCCCGTTCGAAACACTTGACCTGACCGACATCGGCGGTGGCGTCGACGAGAAGGTCCGGCCACCGCTCTCCTGCCTGCAGGCCGCCTTGCCGACGCTGAACAAGAGCGGCTCGGTGACTTTCATCTCGGCGGTGTCGGCGCAATTGTCGGCGCCGGGTGTCGCCGGCATCGCCGCCGTCAACGGCATGCTGCTGACCGTGGTGCCGATCCTGGCGATGGAGCTGAAGCCGTTACGCGTCAATGCCGTGGCGCCGGGCGTCATCGACACGCCGTGGTGGGATTTCCTGCCCGATGAACAGCGCCATGCGGTGTTTGCCGAGTACGCCGGCAAGACGCCGGTCGGCCGTATCGGCCGCGCCGAGGACGTCGCCGAGGCAATTGCGTTCCTGGTTTCGAACAGCTTCGTCACCGGCCAGGCCCTGACCTGTGATGGCGGCTTGCGGTATGCGGCGTGAGCGGCTGCCTCCAAGAGGCATCAGTCGTTGTCAAAGCGACTGCGCGATCAGCGCCAGAAATCCTCCGGCCAGCGCGACGTTGCCGACAAAGCCGTTGATGCGGGACGCGCGCTCCGGGCCCTGATGATCCCAGAAGTTATGGAACATCGGCGTGGCGACGATCAGGAACAGGATCAGGCATGCCGCTGCCGGAGCGGTCCAGATGCCCGCGATCACCAGTGCTCCGGCGATGATCTGCAGGACGATCCCCAGCCACAGCACCAGCCGTGCCTGCGGCATGCCGCGCGTCGTCATCAATTGGCTTACCAACGCCGCGTTCTGAATGTTGCGCAGGCCGGCAAAGACAAAGGCGCCGCCAAGCAGCAGGCGGGCGGCGAATAGGATCTCACTATCAAAGTTTAAAAACATGCTGTCGGGTGTCCTTGGGCAGAAAAGAGGCGCGCGGCGCAAGGCCGCGCACCTGGTCCTCAGGCGGCCAAGACCGCTGGCATCGGATGGATTGCATGGAACGGAACGCAAAGCCGGTTCCAGGTGTTGATCATGCCGAGCGCCACCGAGAGCTTGACCAGCTCCTCTTCCGAGAAATATTCGAGCGTCCTTGCATAGAGTTCGTCCGACACACCGTTGTCGGCAATCCTGGTCAGCGCGTCGGTCCAGGCCAAGGCCGCGCGTTCGCGCTCTGAAAACAGCGGCGATTCCTTCCAGGCGGAGACGAGATAGAGCCGCTGCTCGCTTTCGCCGTCGCGGCGCGCTTCGCGGCTATGCATCTCGACGCAATACGAGCAGCCGTTGATCTGCGACGCCCTGAGCTTGATCAGATGCAACAGGCTTTTTTCGAGCCCGCATTCGTCGACTGCCTTGTTGAGCGCCGACACCGCCTTCATGATCTCCGGCGCCGCGCCGAAAAATTGCAGCCTCTGTTTCATCGTCTGTAGCCTTTCATGCTTGCTTGGTTGAACTTGATTTCTGCGGCCGCCGATGGCGCTCGACGAAGGCGCAGTTCGCGGCGACCGAACGGGGATCGGCATCGGCCGTGTATTCTGCAACGATGTCGGACAGCCGGGCGTCGGCGAGCGCGGCGCGATAGGCACGCTCGGCCTTCAGCATGGCTACGTTGATGCCGCAGGGTTTGACATAGACCGAGGCATCGAGCTTCGCTGGGCCGCGCTGGCGGATTTCGGCGCAGCGGAACGCCGGTTCACGCCCCTCGACGGCCAGCACGATATCGAGCAGCGTTATGCGTTCCGCCGGCCGCGCCAGCCGGTAGCCGCCGGACGGCCCCGGCACTGATTCCAGAATGCCGGACGCAGTCAGCGCGTTGAGATGCTTAAGCAGATAGCTCGGCGACAGCCCGAACGCTTCGGCCATGGCAGCACCTGGCAAGGTCGCGGCGCCGTCAACGCCGGCGAGCATCGCGGCGCAGTGGATGGCCGCTTCGACGCCTTCGCCCAGCTTCATTGTTCTGATCTCCAATTCATGGAGATATACTATCCTGGATAATTTATGTCCGCAATAGCCATTTGAAAAAAGCGGCGCCCGCAGGTGCCGCTTTTCCACAACGGGCTGTGCGCTACTCCGCCGCCACCTTGGCCATCGGATTGTTCGGATGCGTCGTCCAGTTGGCATAGATCGGCGACACCGGCCTGCCGGTGCGCTGGTCCATCACGCCGACCGCCAACGCCTCCATGGTGATGCAGTTCTCGACCGGACAGACATTGACGCAGAGATTGCAGCCGACGCATTCGGCCTCGATCACCTCGAAATGCCTGACGCCGTCGACGATTGCGGTGATCGCCTGGTGCGAAGTGTCCTCGCAGGCGATGTGGCAGCGGCCGCATTTGATGCAGGCATCCTGGTCGATATGCGCCTTGGCGACGTAGTTGAGATTGAGATACTGCCAGTCGGTGACGTTGGGCGTGGCACGGCCGACGATGTCGTCGAGCGTGGCATGGCCCTTCTCGTCCATCCAGTTTTCCAGGCCGGCGATCATCTCCTGCACGATCTTGAAGCCGTAGGTCATCGCCGCCGTGCACACCTGCACATTGCCGGCGCCGAGCGCCATGAATTCGGCGGCGTCGCGCCAGGTGGTGATGCCGCCGATACCGGAGATCGGCAGGCCATGCGTTTCCGGATCGCGCGCGATCTCGGCCACCATGTTCATGGCGATCGGCTTCACCGCCGGACCGCAATAGCCGCCATGCGAACCCTTGCCGTCGATCGTCGGCTCCGGCGCGAAATTGTCGAGGTTGACGCCGGTGATCGAATTGATGGTGTTGATCAGCGACACCGCGTCGGTGCCGCCGGCAAGGGCAGCGCGTGCCGGCTTGCGTATGTCGGTGATGTTGGGCGTCAGCTTGGTGATGACCGGCATGCGCGTATTGGCCTTGCACCAACGCACCACCATTTCGATGTATTCCGGCACCTGGCCGACTGCCGCACCCATGCCGCGTTCCGACATGCCGTGCGGGCAGCCGAAATTGAGCTCGATGCCGTCGGCGCCGGTCTCCTCGACCACCGGCAGGATCGCCTTCCAGGCATGCTCCTCGCAAGGCACCATCAGCGAGACGACGATCGCCCGGTCGGGCCAGTCCATCTTGACCTGCTTGATCTCGCGCAGATTGACCTGCAGGTCGCGGTCGGTGATCAGCTCTATATTGTTCAGGCCAAGCAGGCGACGATCGGCGCCCCAGATGGCGCCGTAGCGCGGCCCGTTGACGTTGACCACCGGCGGCCCTTCTTCGCCGAGCGTCTTCCAGACAACGCCGCCCCAGCCAGCCTTGAAGGCGCGAATGACGTTATAGGCCTTGTCGGTCGGCGGCGCCGAGGCTAGCCAGAACGGGTTCGGCGATTTGATGCCGACGAAATTGTTGCGGATGTCTGCCATGCTCATGCCCTCCCGTTCGAGGTCAGTGCCCGATGAATGCTTTCCGCCGCGTCGCGGCCTTGTGCGACGGCCGAGACTGTCAGGTCGTCGCCGCCAAAGATGCAGTCGCCGCCGGCCCAGACGTTTGGCAGCGAGGTGCGGCCTTCGGCGTCGACCTTGATACGGCCGGCTTCCAGGTCAAGCAAAGCCCCGCTGCCGTTGAGCGCAGCCGGGACAAAACTCTGGCCGATCGCCTTGAACACCTGGTCGGCGGTCAACGTCAGCCGCTCGCCGGTGCCGACGAGCCGGTCGCCGTCCATCGCGGTGTATTCGAGCTCGATCGCCGACACCTTGCCGCCGTCGGCAATGACCCGCTTCGGCTGCAACCAGTGCCGGATGATGACGCCGTTGGCAGCGGCCAGGTCCTGCTCGAATTCGGAGGCGTTCATGTGCTCCGGGCCGCGCCGATAGCAGATCGTCACCTCTTCGGCTCCGAGCAGCTTCGACTGCACCGCCGCATCGATCGCCGTCATGCCGCCGCCGATGACGACGACGCGCCGGCCGACCGGCAGGCTGGCCAGATCGCTGGCTTGGCGAAGCTCGGCAATGAACTCGACGGCATTGGTGACGCCTTGCGCTTCCTCGCCATCCGCTCGCAAGGCATTGACGCCGGCAAGCCCCATGCCGAGGAACACCGCATCGTAATTCCTGGTCAGGTCCGACAGCTGGTAATCACGGCCGAGCGCCTTGCCGTTCTGGATGTCGATGCCGCCGATCGACGTGACATAGTCGACTTCGGCCTGGGCAAAATTGTCGACGCTTTTATAGGCGGCGATACCGTACTCATTGAGGCCGCCGGGCTTCGGGCGGGCTTCCAGGATGGTCACGTCGTGGCCGTAGCGGGCGAGCCGATGCGCGGCGGCAAGCCCGGCCGGTCCGGCGCCGACCACGGCGACCGTCTTGCCGGTCGGTTCGGAGCGCTTGTAGAACTGCTTGTTTTCGGCCATGGCGACATCGGTGGCGTAGCGCTGAAGGCGACCGATCTGCACCGGCTTGCCTTCGGCCACCTCGCGCACGCAGACTTCTTCGCACAGCGTCTCGGTCGGGCAGACGCGGGCGCACATGCCGCCCAAAATGTTCTGGTCAAAAATAGTCCTGGCTGAGCCGATCGGATTGCCCGTCGAAATCTGGCGGATGAACAGCGGGATGTCGATCGAGGTCGGACACGCATTCATGCACGGCGCGTCATAGCAGAAATAGCAGCGGTCGGACTCGACCAGCGCCTCGTGATGATCGAGCGGCGGGTGCAGGTCGGCAAAATTATCGGCATATTGTTCCGGCGAAAGCCGCCCGCCGGCAATGCCTTGCTTGAACTGGCCTTCTGGCATCGTCAGTTCCCCATGTTCTTGTTTTGGGGAAGGCTAGCACGTTTTATTTTTTTATCAATTGGTCAATTTTCGGCGCAAACCGCTGAAACCGCTCGATAAAAACATGATAAACGCACTCATGTTTTTGAGCACTGTCCGTTGCGCCTCAATGGATGCGGCGCCCAGAATTGGCTACCAAGTGGCGACAAGCTGTTCGAAAGCGTTACCAGGCGGTAGGCGCTTGAGCATCGTGCGCGATTTTCAAACATTGGAGAAGGTAATGGACATTGTTCAGGAGGCGGTTCAGCGGTGGGAGCCTGTGGAAGATTTACCGCTGGCTGCCTGTCAGGTGTGGCGTCTGAAATCCGACAACTACTTTGAATTGGCCGTCGAAGGCGACTTCTTCGTCGGGGCATCCGAACGAACCCTCAAGATCAACTTCCACGGAGTGCTAGCACTTTCGGCTCATGACGACATGTTGGGAGTGACCCATGTCAGCGCTAGCAGCTCAATCCCGTTGATTGGCTCTGGCAGGCAAGCCTCCTATAGATGGCCCCTCCTACGAGTCGAGAACTCGCACTGGTTGCGATCAATACCCGGGCCGACAGACGACTGTTCGCATTTCCTATTGCTCAGTCTCGAATGCACGGAAGAGGTGATTGCTCGTGAAGCCATGGCCGCTTGGATCTGATCACTGCGTTGCGCACCACGCCTTCCACAACCATTCCGGGCAGCGGGATAGCCCTTAGACTGGTGATGGTCCGCTCTGGTCAGGGCGCCGTCTGGGAGCCGGCTTCAGGGCTTGCGGCCATGCATCGACCTGATCTCGTCCGCGACGACTTCCTGCAGCCGCCACAGATTGCGGTCGCGAGAATGCCGAACTCTTCCAGATGATGGACGGTGCTGAAGAGATATTCGCGACAAGTTCGGAAGTGAGCGACATCCGGCGCATGGATCAACAACCCCTCGTTGACTGCGAGCAAAGTCGAAAACCGCAGGGCGCGCAACCCGGTAACATTTCCAATTTGCCGTCATCTTTTTTGGTTGGCTGTCGGATTTTCGTCGTGAAGATCGTCCTAGAATGGATCGCGCATGATCGATGTACAAACCGCAAGGAGCACGACAATGCCACAGTCCCCCATGCCCTTCTTCTGGTACGAGCTGATGACCACCGATCTCGACGCCGCCGAGGCGTTTTACACCTCCGTGGTGGGCTGGAGGGGGCAGCCTTTCGAAGGGGCCCAGGGCATGCCGCGCTATATCGTCATGAATGTCGGCGAGCGCGGCGTCGGCGGGTTGATGACGCTGCCCGATGACGCGCGCAAGATGGGCATGCCGCCGGCCTGGGTCGGTTATATCCTCACCAGGGACGTCGATGCCGCAACGGCCTCCCTCAAGAAGGCTGGTGGCGCGGTTCACCGCGAGCCCGACGACATTCCTGGCGTCGGCCGCTTCGCCGTCGTTGCAGACCCGCAAGGCGCGATGTTCAACTTCCTGCAGCCCAGCGGCCCCGACCAGCCGCCGCTACCGTTGGCGACCCCCGGCAACATCGGCTGGCATGAGCTCTACACGTCAGACTGGAAGGCGGCGTTCGATTTCTATTCCAGCCAGTTCGGCTGGGAGAAGGGCGACGCCATGGATATGGGTCCGATGGGCGTCTACCAGCTTTTCGCCTTCGGCGGCGAGCCCGTTGGCGGCATGATGAACAAGCCCGAGCAGATCCCGGCGCCGGTCTGGCAGTTCTATTTCAACGTGCCCGGCATCGACGCGGCAGCCAAGCGCGTCACCGACAATGGCGGCAAGATCCTGATGGGTCCGATGGAGGTCCCCGGCGGCAGCTGGATCGTACAGTGCACAGACCCGCAAGGCGCGCACTTTGCTCTGACAGCGCCCGGGCATTAACGGCCGCGCTGATCGCGGGGCCGCCATCGTGCGACCCCAAGGCTACAGCACGCCTCACGACTCACTCACCGACAGTTGAATGCAGGCCGGACTATGTGAATGGTCCGGCCTTTGGCGATGACCTATGGCCGGGCTAGGTGAAAATGGAGTCGTAGATGAAGCTTTTCGAAGGCCTCGCCGGATATCAACCGTTCGCCCTTGCCGCCTTGCGCATCGTGACGGCGCTGCAGTTCATTGAGCACGGCACCCAGAAACTGTTCAATTTCCCCGTCGGCGACCATGCCGGCACCATGAGCGGGCTATCGCTGACCGCGGCCATCCTGGAATTCGGAGGCGGCATCCTGCTGGTATTGGGGCTTTTCACCAGACCGGTGGCATTCCTTCTCAGCGGCGAGATGGCGATCGCCTATTTCATGGCGCACATGCCGCGCGACTTCTTCCCGGTCAACAACGGCGGCGATGCCGCGATCTCGTTCTGCTTCATCTTCCTCTATCTGGTGTTTGCCGGCGCCGGAGCCCTGGCGCTGGACAACCGCCGCGGTGCCTGAAACGTCACCCACGCATCCGCTCGAAATTCGCGTCGAACAGCGGGATCGGCTGCATGCGCGCAGCGTGGCGTTTGCCCAGAAGCTCAATCTCGAAGCCGTCGGCTTCGTCGGCAATCTCTTTCGGCACATAGCCGATGGCGACGGACTTTTTCGAATGATGCGCGTAGCCGCCCGACGTGACCCAACCGCGCACGGCACCGCCGTACCAGATTGGCTCGTCGCCGATGACGTCGGCATCGGCAGCATCGACGACAAAGGCCCGCAGCCGCAGTCTGCCGCCTTGCTTGCGCTCGGCCAGCGCCATCTGCTTGCCGATGAAATCGGCCTCTTTGCCGTAGGTGACGAAGCGGTCGAGGCCGGCCTCCAGCGGCCCATAGATCGGCCGGTATTCGCGCGCCCATGAGCCGTAATTCTTCTCGAGCCGCAGCGCATTGAGCGCGCGCGAGCCGAACAGGCCGATGCCGAATTCCTCGCCCGCCGCCATCAGCGCCTGACAGGCGGCACGCTGATATTCCGGCGCCACCCAGATCTCGTAGCCGAGGTCGCCGGTGTAGCTGACGCGCCCGACCAGGCACGGCGCCATGCCGATATCCATCCTGCTGATGGCCATGAACGGAAAGGCCGTATTCGACACGTCAGATCGTGTGACCTTTTCAAGAAGGTTCCGCGCGCTCGGCCCGGCGATCGATAAGCCGGTGAGTTTTGCTCCCAGCGCCTCGATGCTAACAGAGTCGTCCTTCGGCAGGTGCGCTTCGAACCAGCGCATGTGGTACTGCTCGGCGACACCGCTGCCGGCCAGGAACCAATCCTTACATGCAGAATTTGGACCGCCGAGATTGGCCAGCGTGAAATCGCCGATTAGCCTGCCGTCTTCCTTCAGCATCGGCGCCAGCGTCATGCGGCCGGGCCTTGGCAGCTTGCAGGCCAGCAAGCGGTCGAGCCAGGTTGCTGCACCCGCGCCGGTCACTCTGTATTTGGCAAATGACGAGATTTCCGACAGACCAACGCGTTGCCGAACCGTCTCCACTTCTTTCGCGACATGCTCGAAGTCGCTCGAGCGGCGCCAGGAGAATTCGTCCTTGACCCCTTCGGGCGCATACCACAGCGGCACTTCCAGCCCATAGGCGACGCCCCATTGCGCGCCCTCGGCCGACAACAGATCATAGACCGGCGTCGTCTTGAGCGGTCGCCCAGCCGGCAGTTCCTCGTTCGGGAAGCGGATCGAAAACCGCCGCGAATAGTTCTCGCGCACCTTGGCGTTGGTATAGGCCATCGTGGCCCAGTCGCCGTAGCGCGAAACGTCCATCGCCCAGATGTCGGCGCCGGGATCGCCCTCGATCATCCAGTTCGACAGCGCCAGGCCGACGCCGCCGCCCTGCGAGAACCCGGCCATGACACCACAGGCCACCCAGAACCCCGGCAGGCCGCGCACGGGCCCGACCAGCGGATTGCCGTCCGGCGCGAAGGTGAAGGGTCCGTTGATGATCTGCTTGATGCCGGTGTTCTGGAACGCCGGGAAATGCCGGAAGCCAACCTCCAGCGACGGTGCGATGCGGTCGATGTCGGGTTCGAGCAGCTCGTGGCCGAAATTCCATGGCGTCTGGAACTCGGACCATGGCTTGTTGGCCTTTTCGTAAGTGCCCATCAGCATGCCGCCGCGTTCCTGGCGCAGATAGAGCTCGCCGTCGAAGTCGACCGCATGGATGATCTCCGTGCCGGTCTTCTGGTTCCAGGCGGCGACCTCCGGCATGTCCTCGGTGATCAGGTACATGTGCTCCATCGCCAGCACCGGCAGCTCCAGCCCGACCATGCGGCCGACCTCACGCGCCCACAGGCCGCCGGCATTGACGACATGTTCGGCCACAACCTCGCCCTTGTTGGTGATGACGCGCCACAGCCCGTCGGCGCGCCGCACGATGTCCTCGACCTTGGTGAAACGCTCGACCTCGGCACCAAGCTTCCTCGCCGCCTTGGCGTAGGCATGAGTAACGCCGGACGGATCGAGATGACCGTCCTCCTTGTTGCGCACGGCACCGACGAACTGCTTGGGATCGAGCAACGGCATCAGCTCGGCCGCCTCATCAGGCGATATCTCCTCGAGCTCGATGCCGAGATAGCGGCCCTTGGCGACGACGCCGCGCAGCCAGTCGAGCCGCGCCTCCGTCGCTGCCAGCAAGACGCCGCCTGTCAAATGCACGCCGGTCGCCTGGCCGGACAGTTCCTCGATCTCCTTGTAGAGCGAGATTGTGTATTTCTGCAGCTTGGCGACATTGGGATCGCCATTGATGGTGTGCATGCCGCCGGCGGCGTGCCAGGTCGAGCCGGAGGTCAATTCATCGCGCTCCAGAAGCACGATGTCTGTCCAGCCGTGCCGGGCCAGATGGAACAGCACGGAGCACCCGACGACGCCACCGCCGATAACCACGACCTTTGCATGCGATTTCATGGGATTCTCTCTGACGTCAACGAGTTGGATGGGAACGATGAATTCGGGGAGGAGCCCCACGAGCGCAAGCCTTCGATCATCACGGCTCGCTTTGCCCGATCGCTTCCTTGCGCTTGGCCACGTACGCCTCCAGCGCTTCGCGCCTGGAGATTTCCATCACCGGCTCGACATAGTCCTCCAGCGCCTTCTTCCAAAGCCTCGTCGCCCGCGCCGTGGCATCGAGCCCGCCAGCCTCCTGCCAGGCCTCGAAATTCTGCCAGTTGGACAGTATCGGCTGATAGAATGCAGTGGCATAGCGCTCCAGCGTGTGCGGCTCGCCGAAGAAGTGGCCGCCTGTCGGCACCGCACCCAGAGCCTCGACGGCAAGCTCGGCCTCGTTGACCTCGATCGGGCGCAAAAACTCCATCATGTGCTGGATCATCTCGACATCGATGATGAACTTTTCGAACGACGCTGTCAGTCCGCCCTCTTGCCAGCCGGCGGCATGGTAGACGAGGTTGCCATGGCCGAGCACCGCGCCCCACAGCGCCATCAGCGTCTCATAGGCGCCTTGCGCGTCGGCGGCATTGGAAGCCGAGCCCGGCGTTGTGCGATAAGGCAGGTTGTAACGCCGCGCCAACTGTCCGGACGCGATATTCGCCTTGGTGTTTTCAGGCGTGCCGAACGCCGGCGCTCCCGATTTCATATCGACATTGGAGGTGAAGGCGCCATACATCACCGGCGCGCCGGGGCGGACGAGTTGCGTCAGCACCACGCCGAACAGCGCCTCGGCATTCTGCTGGGCGAGCGCGCCGGCAAGCGTCACCGGGCTCATCGCCCCCATCAGCGTGAATGGCGTTACCGCCGCCGACTGGCCGAACTCGGCCATCGTCATCAGCCCCTCGGCCATCATCTCGTCGAAGCGGCGCGGCGAATTGACCGAAATGATCGTGGTGACGCCGGGATCGTCGCGCATCTCGTCAAGCGTCAGTCCGCGCGCGATTGCCATCATTTCGATGCCGTCGAGCGCCCTGCCGCGGCCGATGGCCGAGACGTGAAAGCTTTTGTCGGTCAGTGTCAGATTGGCGAAATAGGTGTCGAGATGACGGGAATTCGCCGGCAATTCTACCGGCGCGCAGACCTGGTTGCCTAGCATGTGGATGCAGTTGAAATGCTGCGCCAGCCGGACGAGATCGGAATAATCGCGCAAATTGCCGGCACGGCGGCCGCGCTCCATGTCGTGCACATTCGGCGGCCCGGCGACGAGCGTGAAGTTGATGGTATTGCCGCCGAGGTGGACGGCATGGGCGGGATTGCGCGGCGTCAGCGTATAGCTGGACTGCGTCGTCTTCAGCGCTTCCTCGATCATGCCGCGATCGATGCGGACGTTCATCGTTGCATGATCGACCTTGGCCCCGGCCTTCTCGAACAGCGACAGCGCCCGCGGGCTCATCACCTCGATGCCGAAATTCTCCAAGATATGCATCGACGCCTGGTGGATCGCCTCGATCTGGTCGGCCGAGAGCATCGCCATTGGCGGATAGGGATTGGTGACGCGGCGCAACGGCAGTTGCGGGATGGCGGTCGGTCCCCTGTTGCTGGTTCGCTCGGCGCCGCGCTTGCGTCTTGGTTCGCTCATGCCGCGCATCAAAGCGCCGGCACGAGGATCGAGCTGTCAAGAATCCGCCACCTGCGGGCGTGATTTTAGCCAAGGCGGCATTCCGGGAATTTCACATCGGTAAAAGCGACAACAAACGTCGGAATGGTTATACTTGTTCCGCGTCAGGCAAAGCGGCCGATGAGCCGTTAAGGAACGCAGCAAGATTCCTTTTATGTTTTCGGCCTAATGCTCTTGCAATGCGTAGGTTGAGTTTTAGTAAAATTGTAGCGATTGCCGTGCCGCTGGCGCTTTCGGCCTGCGCGACGCCGCCGAACCACATCAACGATGTCTGCGCCGTTTTCGACCAGAATGACGGCTGGTTCGACAATTGGCAGGCGGCGGCACAACGCACCGAGCAGAAATACGGCGTGCCGGTTCCCGTGCTGATGGCGACGGTGCGCAAGGAATCCGGCTTCAAGAGCAACGCCAGGCCGCCGCGCACCAAGCTGCTGGGCTTCATTCCCTGGAAACATATCTCCAGCGCCACCGGCTTCTCGCAGGCGCTCGACGGCACCTGGGCGCAATACCAGAACGAGACCGGCAGCTGGGCGGCGCGCCGCACCAGGTTTGCCGATGCCGTCGATTTCGTCGGCTGGTATCATTCCAAGACCGCCGAGACCCTCGGCGTCGCCCGCAACGACACCTACAATCTGTATCTCGCCTACTATCTCGGCTGGAATGCCTATAAGCGCGGCAATCGCGGCGACGCCGACGTGCAGCGCTATGCGCATGCCACCGAACAGATGGCGCAGGACTACGCCGCGCAGCTACGGCAATGCGCGCCCTAGCCTATTAACGGCTCTCAGCCGCCCTTGGGTTTGCGCGGCTTGCGCGTGGCGTCCTCGGCCTGTCGGCCGTCGCCGACAGTCGGCGGCATGATTGGTGCCACCTGGCTGTCGGCAGAGCTTGAGGTGCCGGTCTCTGAAACCTCGTCGCGAACCTCGTGACGGCGGGCTTTGGCGACCGCTTCGGCATTCTCCACTGCCTGACCCTCGGCATCGGCTTCAACGCTGCCAGTCTTGCCATGCGGGCGCTTGGGCGGATCTCCGGCAAAGCCCGGGCCAACACCGTGGTTTGCATCATCCGGCACGCCCTCATTTGCGGCGTGCTCCTTGTCGAATTTGATCACCGGCTCCATTTTCGCCAGCACGTCGTCGGACAGCCAGCACAAGCTCATATGGCCGTCGCCGAGATTTTTGACTGGCGGCACCTTGGTTTCGCAAAGGTTGTCCGGCACCAGTTTCTTGTAGCCGCAGCGCGTCTGGAACGGACAGCCGGACGGCGGGTTCATCGCCGAAGGGATGTCGCCCTCCAGCACGACGTGCTTCTTGACCACGCTTGTGTCGGCGATCGGGATCGCCGACAGCAATGCCTCGGTATAGGGGTGATAGGGCGGCGCGAATATCTGGTCGGTCGTGCCTTGCTCAACGATATAGCCGAGATACATGACGACGACGCGGTCGGCGATGTAGCGCACAACCGACAGATCGTGGCTGATGAACAGCATCGTCGTCTTGTTCTTGCGCTGGATGTCCATCAAGAGCTCGGTCACCGCGGCCTGGACCGACACATCCAGTGCCGAGACCGGCTCGTCGGCCACCACCACCTTGGCGTCGCCGGCAAAGGCACGCGCAACGCCGATGCGCTGTTTCTGGCCGCCTGAAAGCTGGCGCGGCTTGCGTGTCTCGAATGCCCTCGGCAGCTTCACCAGGTCGAGCAATTCCAGCATCCGCTTGCGGCGGTCGGCCACCGAGTCGCCGACATTGAACTTTTCCAGCGTACGGATGATCTGCGAACCGACCGAATGGCTGGGATTGAGCGTGTCGAACGGATTTTGGAACACCATCTGGATCGATGACACCGTGTCGACGCTGCGCTTCTCGATCCCGGTCGACTGGATCTCCTTGTTGCCGAGCTTGACGCGGCCGGAGCTTGCCGTTTCGAGGCCGAGCAGCACCTTGGCCAGGGTCGATTTTCCGCAGCCGGATTCGCCGACGATAGCGACGGTCTCGGATTCGCGCGCCATGAACGAGATCGTCTCATTGGCCTTGACGACACGGCCCTCGCTCGAGCCGAACACTTCGCTGCCGCCGACCTTGTAGTACTTCCGGAGGTCTTCGATCTGGAGCACCGGCGCACCGGGCACCACCCGCTCGTTGACCTTCTTGGCGCCGGGTGGCAGCGCCTCCCAGTCGATCTCGTTGAAGCGCACACAGCGCGAGAAATGCCCGTCATGGCCTTCGACCGCGATCATCGGAATTTCGGCGGCGTTGCAGACGCCCTCGACGAAATGGTGGCAGCGCGGGCCGAAATTGCAGCCCTTCGGCCGCTCGTGCGGTAGCGGCAACTGCCCCGGGATGGAGATCAGCGGCCGCGAATTTTTGTCGGCGCCCGGCAGCGGGATCGAGCGGAACAGGCCTTGCGTGTAGGGATGGCGCATCCGGTCGAAGACGTCCTTGATCTTGCCGGTCTCCACCGCTTCGCCCGAATACATCACCGTGATGCGGTCGCAGGTCTCCAGGATCAGGCCGAGATTGTGCGACACGAAGATCATCGAGGTGCCGAACTTCTCGCCCAGCCCCTTGACCAGGTCGACGATGCCGGCCTCAACCGTCACGTCGAGCGCTGTGGTCGGCTCGTCGAGCAGAAGCAGCGCAGGCTTCGACAGCAGCGCCATGGCAATGACGATGCGCTGCTGCTGGCCGCCGGAAAGCTGGTGCGGGTAGGAACGCATCATGCGCTCGGGATCCGGCAGCTTCACCGCGCGCACCATTTCCAAGGCGCGTTTGTAAGCTTCGTCCTTCGACACCTTGTCGTGGATCAGTGGCACTTCCATCAGCTGCTGGCCGACCTTCATCGCCGGGTTAAGACTGGCCATCGGCTCCTGGTAGATCATCGCGATCTTGTTGCCGCGGATAGCTCGCAGTTCTTCGTCGGACAGTTCTCCCATGTCCTTGCCCTGGAATTTGATCTTTCCGCCGACGATCTTTCCGATGTTGGAGAGGTCGCGCATGATGCCCAGCGACACGGTCGACTTGCCGCAGCCGGATTCGCCGACAATACCCATCGCCTCGCCAGGCATGACCGTGCAGGAAAAATCCATGACCGCCGGGATTTCGCCCTTGCGGGTGAAGAAGGAGATCGACAGGTTCTCGATCTCGATGATCGGCCCATTGGTCGGCCCATTGGTCGGCTTGGCGGGATTTCGAACTGCCTCATTCATGGGTCGCTCCAATCCTTGTTCTTCAGGCATGTCGGGCCGAACCCGGCATCGATCTTCCCGGCATCAATCTTTCATAGACTGTTCGCGCAACGAATCCGCCAGGAGGTTGAGGCCGAGCACGAACGACATCAATGCGATCGTCGGCGGCAGCGCCGGGTGGATGAAGGAGCGCAGCAGCCGGCTGGCATCCTTGATCGCCGTGCCCCAGTCCGGGCTTTCCGGCGCCAGTCCCAGCCCGAAATAGCCGAGCGTGCCGAGCAGGATCGTGGTGTAGCCGATGCGCAGGCAGGCGTCGACGATCAGCGGCCCGCGCGCATTGGGCAATATCTCCCACAGCATGATGTACCAGGGCGATTCACCGCGCGTTTGTGCCGCCGCAACATAGTCGCGCGTTTTGATATCCATGACCAGGCCGCGCACGATGCGGAACACGCCGGGGCTGGAGGCGAACACCACCGCCACGAAGATGTTGAGCTGGTTGGGATCGATGTGGATGATCTTGAACGGATCGGCATCGAAGACAAGGCCTGCATAGATCCAGCCGCCAAGTACCAACGTCAGGCCAAGCAGGATATAGAGGCGGTCGGGGCGGTTCTTGTAGCGCGTCCAGAACAGCACACTGAAGAAGATGATCGGAAACAGGAAGAACAGCCCTGCCATCGCGTAGGGGATCGGCGTGTCCATGATGCCCGGCGTCACCAGCAGGTAGAACAGGAGGATCACCGGGAAGGCCAGCACAAGGTTGGCGAGGAAGGACAGCACCGTATCGATCTTGCCGCCATAATAGCCGGCCGGCAGGCCGAGCGTAATGCCGACCATCAGCGCAAAACCGGTCGCCGCTGGCGCGATGATCAGCACGATCTGGCTGCCATAGACCATGCGCGAGAACACGTCGCGGGCGAGCTTGTCGCCGCCGAAATAGTATACAAGTTTCGACGCCGGCTCGATTGCGCCCGGCAGCGCGTCCTTCATGATCGGCACTTGGGCGAGCGGATCGAAGGGCGAGATGGTCGACGCGAAGATCGCCGTAAACAGCCAGAACAGGCAGATGCCGACGCCGACGATGCCGACGCCGCTGTCGAAAAGCTGGCCGTAAAGGCCTAGCTTCTTCTTGTAGCCGAAGCTCGCCCCCATCACCAGGGCGAGAGCGATCCAGACCGGCCAGAAGCGGGTAAGCACGCCGAGTACGACGTTGAAGGCGCTGAGATATTCGACCTGCATCCGCCGGTCTCCTATTGAACTCTGATGCGCGGATTGAGAAACGCGTAGCCGACATCGGAGATGAGCTGTGTGATCAGGACGATAAACACCGAGACCAGCGAGCAGCCGAGCAGAAGATCGATGTCGTTGTTGCCGGCGGCCTCGACCAGCGTGTAGCCGAACCCCTGGTAGCGGAACATCACCTCGACGATGACGACGCCGGTGAGCAGCCAGGGGAACTGCAGCATGATGACCGTGAATGGCGCGATCAGCGCGTTGCGCAGAGCGTGCTTTATCACCACGCTGCCGAAGGAGAGGCCCTTCAGCCGGGCGGTTCGGATATATTGCTGTGTCATCACCTCCACCATCGAGGCGCGGGTCATGCGAGCGATGTAGCCGATGCCGTATATCGCCAGCGTCATCACCGGTAAGGTGAAATTATAGAAGGTGATGCCCTGGCTGGCCGAGGCCGCCGAACCGTTCAGCACGCCGAGCCAGGAGGCAAAGATCACGGTGAAGATAACGCCCGAAACATATTCGGGCGTCGCCGTCGAGGCGATCGAAGCCACCGACAATGTGCGGTCGGTGCGTGAACCCTCGCGCATGCCGGCGAGAATACCGATCAAAAGCGAGATCGGCACCATTACGGCCAGCACGCAGAGCATCAGGATGCCGGTGGCGCTGAGCGCCGGAAAGAGTTTCGAAGCGACCGTCGTCTTGAACTTGGTCGAGCAACCGAAATCGCCTTGCAGGATGCCGGAGAATGTCGGCACGACCGGATCGTTGCAGAAGGAGAAACGCTGTGCGGGCTTGCCGGTCGCCGGGTCGGTCACCGGCTGCTTGGGCATGATGCCCAGCCATTGGCCGTAGCGGATAAAGAAATTCTGCCGATAGCCATGGTTGACCAGCCAAGCCTCAAGCTGCTCGGCGGATGTGTGCATTTCGGTCTGGCTGATCGCGAGCTTCTTCAGATTAGGCCCGAGATTGACCAGGAAGAAGACGATCATCGTCAGGCACAGCATCGTCAATGCCATGGTGCCGAGACGCCTGATAACGAAAGAAAGCATGGCGGTCCCCTGCCGGTCGGGTTGGGGGGTGGAACCGGTTTGCAAGCCGTGCGCTGCCGCCAGCGGCAGAACAAGCCTTCAGACCAGTCCCAGATGCAATACCCTTTTTATTGCAGACCCAGGCCGAAGAGTCCGCAACTTTTTGCTGCGCCGACTTCCGGTCCAAGGACCATGCAAAGAGCGAGGGAAAGGGGCGAGACGCCCCTTTCCGGATCGTCCGGTCAGGCCTGCTCGAGCCAGACCTTGCCGTAGTCGCGCTCGAAGGTCGGGTGCATCTTGTAGTTCTGCACCGCCTTGACCGAATGGCTGTAGAGCTTGCGCCAATAAGGCTGGATGATAATGCCGGAATCCTGCAGGATCTGCTCGATATCCTTCATCATTTCCTTGCGCTTGGCGGCGTCGGCAACTGCGAGCGCAGCGTTGAGCTTGGCATCCCACTCCGGATTCGACCAGGCCGTCTCGTTCCAGGCCTCACCTGTGCGATAGCCGATCGCCAGAACCTGGACGCCGAGCGGCCGCATGTTCCAGTTGGTCATCGACAGCGGATACTTCGTCCAGTCGTTCCAGAAGGTCGAACCCGGCAGCACCGTACGCTTGACCTTGATGCCGGCGTCGCGCATCTGCGCGGCGATCGCATCGCCTGTGTTCTTGTGCCAGTCCTCGTCGACCGTGATCAGTTCGTGCTCGAAATCGGCCTGGCCGGCTTCGGCCATCAGCGCCTTTGCCTTGGCCGGGTCGCGAGCAATCTTCGGCAATTCATAGTATTCCGGATGGATCGGGGCGACATGGTGGTTTTCGGCAACCGTGCCGGCATTGCCGTAGCCGAGCTGGAGGACGACATTGTTGTCGACCGCGAGCTGCAGGGCGTTGCGAACCTTCTGGTCGCCGTAAGGCTTGTTGGCCACATTGGTGCGGCAGACGATCGTCGAGGCGGTGACGACCTCGGACTTCGCCAAGTCCATGCCGTCGAGGATCGACACATAGTCGGCCGAGGTTTCGAAATTGGTGTGCACTTCGCCTGCTTCGAAGGCGCTGACCATCGCCGCCGGATCGGTGCCGTAGTCGATGAACTCGATGCCGTCGAGGAAGACGTCACCATCCCACCATTTGTTGTCTTCGCGGCGCTTGTAGACCACTTTCTGGCCGACATCGTAGGAGACCAGCTCGAACGGCCCAGTGCCGATCGGGCAGGACTTGAAGTCGCCGCCTTTTTCGTCGAACGTCTTGTGGACGATGAGGCCGGGATAGTCGCACACGTTGGGAATGAGGGCGATATCCGGCTTGCTGAGCGTCAGCTTGATCGTGTGGTCATCGACCTTGGTCACCGCGCTCTCATCCAGCTTGTCGTCCTTGACCAGCGAACCGAGGCGACCCGGCATGGAATTGCCTTCGGCCTTCTTGTCGGCCCAACGCTTGAGGTTGAAGATGACGTCGTCTGCGGTGAACGGATCGCCGTTGTTCCAGGTGACGCCTTTGCGCACATGCAGCGTGTATTCGGTGGCGTCGTCATTCACGTCCCAGCTCTCCAGCAGATAGGGGCGGAACGTGTATTCGGTGGTGTATTTGACCAGCGGCTCGAGCGCCTGGCGCTCGGCATTGGCGATTTCCGACCAGTCGGACTTGCGCGGATCCTTCGGATCCTTAATCCATTGCGCGACCTTCAGTATGCCGCCTTTCTTGCCCTTCACCTCTTCCGCCTTGGCCGGCGTCGGGTCTGCAAGGCCAAGCATGCCATAGGCCATCGCCGTCGAGGCGCCGAAGACGCTGGCGAGAGCCAGAAATTCGCGACGATCCATCTTGCCTGCCTTGGCATCTTCGGCCATGGCCAGGATGTGATCGGGAACGCGGTCGCCGTTACTCTTGTAGATCGTCATGACTAACTCCCATTGTTGGCTTTCTGCCTTTTAACATTCCGCATCCGCGCCATGATGTCAAAGACGGCACGGATTGGGAACATGCCAAGGAATGTGCAACTTTGAAAGCAGGGCGGTTCGCGCGATAACGACAGTCTTGGCGCAAATTTGCTACTGCGCCAGGGATTTCGTCTGAAATCTCAACGGGCAATTAAACTGGGACATTCGCCGCTGCGCCGCTCGTTCTTCAGGCAACCAGTTGTTCTGCGCGAACGGCCGGTTTCAATATTCCCGTTCGTAGAAAACACCGCCTTTGGCTTCGCCGGCGTCGGTTGCCTCGCCACGCAGCTTGACGCCGCGCCCAACGTCGAGATCGACGGTTGCCTTACCCGAGCCCGGCCTGTCGCCCTTCTGGATCGTCACATAGGTACGGTCGTTGAGATACTTGCCCGCCGAGACGGCGGTGCCACCCTGTTCATCGGTGATTACGTCGAGATCGTCGACGCCGATTGCGCTGCGCAGGTTCTGCAGCAGGGAGGTCGAGCCGCCGACGCCGGCCAGTTGTCCGGCAGCCTCGGCAAGCTGCGCGATCTGCAGCGGCGACAGGTTCGACATCGAACGGCCGAAGATCAGCTGCGCCAGCACCTCATCCTCCGGCAACGCGGGTACCGAGGAGAAGGTGAATTTCGGATTGTTCGCCTCGCCCGACACCACGATGGTCACGGTGGCGCTGGTCGTCTTCGATTGCGCCGTGAGATTGAGGTAGGGCACCAGAGAGCCGGAAAAGCCGACGGTGCCTTCGGTGAAGGTCAGCCGCTTGGCAAGGATCGTCAACCGCCCGCGCCGCAAGGTGAAGGTGCCGACCGCCTGGGGTGACGATGCCGGGCCGGTCAGCCGCAGCGAACCGCCGAGCTCGGCGTCGACACCCCTGCCCTGGATGAAGATCTGGCTCGGCGCATTGACTGTGACGTCGAGATTGAGGCCGCTGCCGCCGCCACCGCTGCTTGCAGCGGCCGGGCGCAACGCCTTGTCCTGCGCACGTACGGCGGCCGGCGCATTCTTGTGCTTGACGTTGAGCTCGGCCAGCGAGCCGGGCAGCTTTTCGGGTACGGTGATGACGGTCTTGGCCAAGTTGACGGTACCGGAAATCACCGGCGCGGAGATGAGCGGTCCCTTGACGGTCAGGTCGCCGCCAAGATTGGCAGTGACCACCTTGCCGTCGGTATAGCGGCCGTCGACGAGCTTGATCGACAGATCGGCTGGAAAACCCTTAGCCGGATCGATGCCGACGGTGCCGCTGGCCGAAAGGCTGCCGCGTGTCGACAGCGTGCCGGTCAGGCGATTGATCCTGGCCACGCCATTGCCGATAGCGACATCGGCAGTGATGTCGTTGATCGCAAGCCCCGAGCGCGCGTCGAGCAGGCGGGCGCCTGACGTGCGGACCGTGCCTGAGATCACCGGCGACGTCGCCGGGCCGCGCACCTGCACATCGACGTCGGCCGTGCCGCTCAGGGACAGGCCTTGCGCGGCGAGTGTCCTGGTGAGGAAGGCGAACGGCACCTTGCCGGAAAAGTTGAGATCAAGGGTGGGCCCGCCTGATGTCGTCATCGTGCCGCCGCCCTTGAGGCCGAGGCCGGCGGCATCGCTCATGTTGGCGTCGAAGGTCAGTCTGTTGCCCGAATACGTACCTGAGGATGAAACGCCCATGCCGCCGAAACCTGCACCACGGGTCTGCGACGTCTGAACGCCTGCGGCGTCGATCTTGAAGGCAACGGCCGGATTGGCCGGCGCGCCCGTCACCTTCACCGTGCCTGAGATGGAACCGGCGGCATCGAGGCCCGGCGAAAAACTGTTGGCTATCGAGATCGGGATGCGGGCCAGCGTCGCGTTGAGGTCGAACGCCTGCCCAGCCTTGCCCGTGACCGTCGCCGTGCCGCCGCCGAGGTTGAGCACCAGCCTGTCGAGGCTGGTCACTCCATTGGCGATGTTGATGGTCGAGGCCTGGGCGATGGCCGCCTTGATGCCGCGGATGGTCGCCTCGCCGGAGGCAAGTTCGACCGTCGTCGTGCCCTTGACCGCCTTGACCCGGCCGGCCGCCCTCAGCGGAATATCCTTGACGGTGGCGCCACCGGAAAAGCCGGTCCATTCGCCGTCGCGCTTGAGATCGACGTTGACGCCCCGAATAGCCGTGCCGCCGGAAGTTACGCTGTCGGCACGGATTTTGCCCGAGATCACCGGTGCCGCCAGATAGTTGGCGATCAGCGCGTCGATGCTCACGGCCTTGGCCGAGACATCGCCGCGCGAGATCGAGGCCGTCGTCGCCTTGACGGCGACTTGCGGCACGGTACCCGCCTTGGAGAAGGCGATCGTGCCGCGCACATCGCCATCGGCCTTTTCCAGTGCCAGGGCCGCAAGCGGACCGATATCGGGCAGGTCGAGCGCCACGGTGCCGGCCGGCAGGAAGGCATCGTCGAGCGCCAGGTCGCCGGAGATACGGTTCTTGCCGAGCGACAGCAAAAGTCCATTGATGGCGCGTTTGCCGTCCGATGTCGCCAGCGCGGCGCTGCCCTGCAGCGGTTGGCCGCCGACATTTCCGGTGAGTTGCACATTCGCAGCCGGGTTGGCGGCATTAGCCTTGCCGGTGGCAGTGAGCTTCAGACCGGTGATCTCGCGCGCCGCGACCGAAAGCCTGTCGCTGTTGACACTCAGCGACAGATCCGGCGCGGTGCTGGCGCCTTGCGCATTCAGCGCGAAAGAGATGGCGCCTTTGGCGTCCTTGGATAGCAGCGAGACGTCGCCTAGCGCGCCTTTGACGTCGGCGCTGAGCTTGTTGTCGGCAAGGCTCGCCTGGCCGTCTGCCGTCAGCGAACCGGACGACAGCCTGACGGTATTGGCGGTGACATTGCCATTGGCGTCCCGCTTCAGCGCGGCACTGAATTGCGTTCGCTCGGCGAGCACGCCACGTACCGCCCCCGGCAGTGCCGCCGAGGTGGCGTCCGCCCTGACATTGAGGTCGATGGCGCCGTCGGCCAGCGAGACCCGCCCGTTGAAGCCGCTGTTCAACGCGTCGCTGGTCACCGTGCCGCTATCGATGACGATGGTATCGGCGGCAAGGCTGCCGGCGAGCTTGGCAGTGATTTTCCCTGCAATCAGCGGCGCGACGGTCGGATTGTCGATGCCGAGTTTTTCGGCGGTCACCGAGCCAGAGATCGGCCCGGTCCGGGCTTTCACGTCGAAGCGATCGGAGTGCAGCGCAAGCGTGATGCCCTCGATCGTAGCTAGATTGGTGGCGGCCGATGGCAGCGTCGCGGAAATGTCGAGCTTCGGCTGGGCGCCCTGCCCGGCCGCCGTTAGCGATATCGCCTGTAGCTCGAGCTTGATCGGGCTCTCCTTGCTGCCAAGCGACAACGGCAGGCTCGGACCGGTAGAGGCCAGGTCGAGCGAAAAATCGCTGGCACCGTTCGGATTGATGGTGCCGGCTGCCTTGCCGGAGATTTTCTCGCCGGCAAGCGTCGCCTGCTCGATGGCCAGGCCGCTGGCCGACGAGAAACGGCCTGCCGCGTCGAGATCCAGCGGCCCGAGCCCAGCCTGCCGGGTCTGGCTGGTTTCGGCGCCGCTGAGCCGGGCGGTGAAGCGAATATCTGGGGCAGCCGACGATCCGGTGACCTGCGCGGTGCCGCTGAGCGCGCCGACGGCATCGAGACCCGGTGAAAAATCATTGGCAAGCGCTGCCGGCATCGCCGACAAGGTGGCAGCGAGATCGAGCGTCTGGCCGGCCGTACCCGACACGGCAACCGAACCACCGCCGACACCGAGCGCCAATTTCTCTATGCTCACCCTGCCATTGGCGATTGTCAGCGCTGATGGCTGCGCGACAGCTGCCTTGATGCCGCGGACGGTCGCCTCGCCCGAGGCAAGCTCGATGCTGGTGGTGCCGTTCGCAACCCTGACGCGCCCGGACGCGCTGGCCGGAATGCCGGCGACCGTGGCGCCGCCGCTAAAGCCGGTCCAGTCGCCATCGCGCTTCAGGTCGACATCGATGCCGCTGATCACCGTGGTTCCGGAGGTGATCGTGTCGGCCTTGATCTTGCCGGCGATTGCCGGTGCTTTGAGATAATTGGCGACCAGCGCGTTGACGGCGATTGTCTTCGCCGCCAGTTCGCCGCGCGAAATCACGGCGCTCGTCGCATCGATCGCGACCGTCGGCGCTCCGTTGTCGTTCGCAAAGCGGATGGTGCCGCGCACGTCGCCGGCTACCGACTGGCCTGCGAGTGCGGCCAGCGGAGCAATATCGGCGGCATCGAGGGTCAACGTGCCGAGCGGCAGCAGGTTGTCGTCGAGCCCGAGGTCGCCGGAGACGTTGTTGTCGGCTAACGAGACGGCAAGTCCATTGATGGAGCGCTTGCCGTCGGTTGTGACCAGCGATGCCTTGAGGTCGAGCGGCTGGTCGTCGACCGAGCCGGTCAGCGAGACATCGGCGGCGGGACTGGCGATATCGGCCTTGCCGCTCGCGCTCAGCTTGATCTGCTTCACCGCATGGCCGGACGCCGTCAGGCTGTCGCTGTTGGCCGAAACCGAGAAATCCGGTGCGCTGCGCGCGCCGCTTGCGGTAAGCCCGAAACCGACGGCGCCGCCGACCTTGGCGCCGACCAGCGGCGACAGCACCGACACGTCGCCCAGCGTACCCTTGATATCGGCCCGGATATCGGTGCCTTGCGCACTGGCGGTGCCGCTGGCGCTAAGCGTGCCGGAGGTGAGTTGCAATGCGTTGGCGGCGAACGCACCGTCCGGGTCGCGTGTCGCGGTTGCGGAAAACTGCACGCGCTCGCCGAGAACCGAGCTGATTTGCGGCGGCAGCGCCGTCGAAGCCGCGTCGGCATTCATCTTGAGCGTCATCGACAGATCGGCAAGCGCCACTGTGGCTGTTACGGACGCGTTGAGCGCGTCGCTGCGTAGCGTGCCTTCGTCGACGACAATCTGTTCCTTGCTGACGGAGCCGGCGAGACCGGCGCTGACCCTGCCCGTTATCAGCGGCGCCAAAGTCGCGACGTCGGTGTTCAGGCCGGCCGCCGTCAGCTTGATGGTGACCGGCCCGCTACGGTTCTGAATGTCGAAACCATCGGAATGCACTTGCCCGATCAGGTCGTCCACCCGCGTGCCGCCCGCCACCACCGAGACCAGCGACGCGCCGATATCCACCATCGGCGCCTTGCCATCGCCGAAAGCGCGGGCCGTGGCATCCTTGATTGCCACGGTTATCGGTTGCGCCTCGCTGCCGAGGCTGAGCACGATCGGCGGCCCCTTTGCGGCGAGCTTCACCGAAAGGTCGCTGGCGCCGTTCGGATCGACAATGCCGGCGGCGGTCGCGTGCAAGGCGCCGCTGTCGATATTGGCGCGCTCGACATCGACGCCGCCGGCCGCGGTCGCCGTGCCGGCGAGGTCGAAGGTGGTCTTGCCGGCAAACAGCGGTTTCAGGGTTTCGGGCAGGAAGCGCTCGAATTCGCCATCGCCATTGGCCTCGACATAATGACCCTTGTCGGTGAGCTGATGGCGACCGGTAAGCTGGGTGACGATCCGGCCGTCGACAACGAAGGTCCCGATGCCATTCCAGTTGGCGAGCGGTCCAGTGCCGGAAACGACAATGTTGACCGGCGGCGCGCCCGGCAGGTTGAGCAGGTTGGCGATGATGCCGCCGGCCGGCTCGGATGCCTTAAGGTCGAGGTCGAGCTTGTTGTCGGCCGGCGCGAAATGGGCTTTGGCGTCGACCGTGCCTTGCTTGCCGTCGTGGCGAACGATGTTGAGGTTGGTCTCGATCGCCAATGGTGAGGCGTCCGCCTTGAGCGCTCCCTTGGCTGCAAGTTCGGCGACACCGCTGCCGGCCAGAGCCTGCCCGAGCGCGATTTCGGGAAGGTCGAGTTGCCTGACGTCGATGGAAACCGGCAGCGTCGTCGCTCCGCTTTGGCTCGACTGTGTATTGGCCACCGGCAGCCTTGCCAACTCGATACGCTCGGCCCCAATGCGATCGGCGCTGAAGCTCTTCGACAGGAGTGCCAGCGGCGACCAGTCGACGGCCACGTTGCGCGCCACCATCCAGGCGCCTTCGCGATCCTCCAGAACGACATGATCGAGCCTCAGCGCGCCCGACCAGATACCGTCGATGCCGACGACAGTGACCTTGCGATCACCGGTCGAGGCCATGGTCGAGATGATGCCGGCAAGGTTTTCGCGGCCGCGCTCGGTTTTGGTCAGCACGACGAGCGCCCCCACCGCCGCTGCCACGACGATGAGCAGCGTGTAGAAAAGGATACGGAGGATGCGCCTGAATATTGCCATCAGAATGCCTGGCCGATGCCGGCATAAATGCCGAAATGAGGATCGTCGGGGCCGCGGTTGAGCGGCACCGCCGCGTCGACGCGCAGCGGCCCGAACGCCGTCAGATAGCGCAAGCCTACACCCGCGCCGACCTTCATGTCCGAAAAATCGGGGACCTGCCTGGTCGACACCGTGCCGGCATCGACGAACGGCACGACGCCGATCTTGTCGGTGACGGCGATGCGCATCTCGACCGAGGTCTCGAAGAACGAAAGCCCGCCGATCGGCTCTCCATTGCTGTCCTTCGGGCCGATGCCTTGATAGGCATAGCCGCGCACCGAACCGCCGCCGCCTGAGTAGAAGCGTCGATCTGCCGGAACATCTTGAAGACTGGCGCCGATGATAGAGCCGATGGCGACACGTTCGGCGAAAACGAATTTCGAGGCCGAATCGAGTGACTGGTAGGCCGACCCCTCGCCCTTCAGCTTGACAAACGCAGCCCCGCTCAAAATGTCGTAGCTCGGCTCGCCATAGGCCAGCACCCTGAAGCCCCGGGTCGGATTGAGCTTGCTGTCGCGATTGTCGTAGACATATTGCAGTGGAATGCTGGCGATCAGATAGGTGTGCTTGCCGAAAGCGTCGTGGATCCTCGAATAATCCAGCGCGACTTGCGCGGAAACCGTCTGCTTCTTGTCGAGTTCGTAGGATAGGCCGGTGCTGCCCTTGACCGAGAAATGGTCGTAGGCGTCGGGGTGCTCCAGCACGGTATTGACGCTGGCAATGAATTTCGACGCCGGCCCGATCACGCCCGGCTTTTCGAACATGACGCCGGCATTGTAATTGAGCTGGGTCAAGTCGTTGCTGCCGATGCCGCTGATCTTGCCGTCGATGCGCAGCTTTTCGGCGCGGCCAAACAGATTGCGATGCCCCCAATAGCCTTCGAGGCCCAGCCCTTCGGTGTTTGAGAAGCTGCCGCCAATGCCGAAATAGCGCGGCTTGCGTTCGCTTACCTGGACACCGATCGGGATGTTGCCCTCGGCGTCGAGGGCGTCGGCTTCCTTCACCGTCACGCTGTTGAAGACCTCGAGCCCGAGCAGCCGGTCGCGCGCATCGTCGATCTCATCGGGCGAATATTGGCGCCCGCGCTTAAGGCCGGTCATATATTCAGTGAAGTCGCGGTCGACGTTTTCCGTGCCCTCGACAGTGGTGTCGCCATAGCCGGCGACCGGGCCGGCCGCGACGGCAAGCGTCACGTCGAGCGTCGAACCGGCGTGCTCGGCGACGATCTCGCGGCCCGTCACCTTGGCCAGCGGCCTGCCTTCTTGCTTGAGTGCCCGCACGATCGCCGCCTCGGCCTTGAGCACGGCGCCCGAACTGGCGTCACCGCCGGCGATCAGGCCGAAATCGGCACTTGCCAGCCCCGCCGCATCGCCTTCCAGTCTGATGTTGCCAAGCGTGAATTTCGGCCCGGCTGCTATGCGTATCACCACCGGTATCGGCTGCGGACCCGAAAACTCGGCATCGGGCGGCAGATCGTCGAGCGGCTTGCCCTGAATAGTGATGGTGACGACACCCTCGTAGCGGGCGTCAGTGTAGAGTGCGGCAACAAGTTGCTCACGGTCACTGCGCGCCTTGGCCAGCAGGCCGAGAGAACCGGATACCGGGTGTTCCTCGTCGGCCTTCAGCGCCGAGGCGTTTTCGAGCTTCTCGGCGAGATCCTTGTCGGCGTCCGGCGCCTCGATCGTCACCGCATAGCGCAGCGGGTCGACGATATCGGCATCTTCGTCTTTGGATCCCCACAGCTTGATGCCGAAAATCTCGAAGGCTGCCGCACTTCCGGTTTCGGCAACAAGTGCCGTAGAGCACAACAATGCGAAAAGCAGGGCGCGCGAAAGCGCGCGCCGTGGCGCGGTTCCTCCCGACATCTGCCTTTCATACGCCGGCATTACGCTCCTAGCCTAGCTCGCAAACCTAAAATTGGAATGAAGTTCTGAAGCACTCGTAAAGGGGCCACAATCCAATTGCTGAAATAGACAGGGCTTGGAACTCACACCTTCTGCGTCGCCGCAAGAAAGCGTGATCCCCTGTCCTATGGAGCTACTACCGGTCACCGGCCGGAAAGCAAACCGTTGGCAGGCGGATCCTGCCGCGTCCCGATGTTGACAAGCGCGACTGAAGCTTGAAGATTTCTGGACGTAAGCACTTGTCTGGAGGGGTTTATGGCAATGCGCGCGGCTCGTGGTCTATCGATTCTTTTCCTTCTCTTTTTTGCCTGGAGCGGTGTCGCGCAAGCGGCCGAAGCCCGGCGGGTGGTGACATCGGACAATTCCGACTATTTCGGTTTCGATCTCAGATCCGACCAGAATGTCAGCCTCGACCAGTGCAAGACCACCTGCCTCGGCGACCCGGCCTGCCGCGCCTTCACCTACAACCTCAAGGCCAAATGGTGCTTCCTTAAATCCGATTACAATTCGTTGAAACCCTTCGGCGGCGCCGTCGCCGGCAAGATCGTCAACATCGATGGCGATCCCGACATCGGCGCGCCACCCGAACTCGCCTTCTTCCCCAACTGGATGGCCGACCAGGCCCAGCAATACCGCAACAAGCTCACTGGCCCGACCTACACCAAGCCGACAGAAGGGCTGACGGCGCTGAGAGCCGGCGCCGAACAGTCGGCGTTGACGGGCGATCATCGCTCGGCCATGCACAAATACGAAGCGGCGGTTTCGGTGTTGCCTTATGATGGCCAGCTCTGGCTCGAGCTGGCGCGCGAAACGCTTGCCGTCCATCCGACCGCCAACAGCTCGGAGCCGTCGACCCTACCGGCGAACGCCACTTCCGCCGCCTTCAACGCCTACAAATTGCTGCGCACCACCAAGACGCGCGCCGACGTGCTGGCGCTGCTCGGGGACGGCCTTGATCGCCGCGATCTCTACAGGCCGGCCCTGCAGGCCTACGAGGCGAGCCTCGCTCTCGTCAATTCGCCGGCAGTCAGGGCCGCCTATCAGGATCTCAAGGCCCGCAAGGGCTTCCGCGTCATCGATCATACCGTCGATGCCGACACCAGCGCGCCACGCATCTGCGCGCAGTTCTCCGAGGAACTGGTCAAGACCGGCGTCGACTACTCGCAGTTCGTTACTGTCGACAACGCCGCTCCCAAGGGCGTCGAAGCCAAGGACAAGCAGATCTGCGTCGAAGGACTCGAGCACGGCCAACATTATGACGTGACCTTCCGCGCCGGCTTGCCGGCCGCCATTGGCGAAGTCACCGCGGCACCGGTGGTTCTGTCGATCTACGTGCAGGACCGCGCGCCTTCGGCCCGCTTCACCGGCGACAGCTTCGTGCTGCCCGCAGGCGCACGCCGCGGCATACCGGTCGTCACCGTCAACATGAATGCCGCCGAAATGAAGCTCTTCCGCATCGGCGACCGCTCGCTGGCCCAGCTTCTGTCGGGATATCAGTTCCTGCGCCAGCTTGACGGCTACGACATTTCGAACATCTCCGAACAGATGGGCGAGCCGGTCTGGCAAGGCCAGCTCGACATCGCCAACGACCTCAACAAGGAAGTCACTACCTCCTTCCCAATCGACGAGGCTTTGCCGAAGCGCAAGCCCGGCGTCTATGTGCTGACCGCACAAGCCGTCAACGATCGCAGCGACGACTATGATTCGCACGCCACGCAATGGTTCGTCGTCTCCGATATCGGCCTGTCGACCTATACCGGACAGGATGGGCTGAACGTCTTTGCCCGTTCGCTCGCAACCGCCAAGCCGATCGCCGGCGCCGAGCTGACGCTGCTGGCCAGGAACAATGAAATCCTCGGCACCGCGACCACCGACGCGGAAGGGCGGGCGGTGTTCAATCCCGGCCTGACGCGCGGCGACAGCGGCATGGCCCCGGCCGTGCTGATGGCCAAACAGGGCGACGACGATTTCGTCTTCCTCGATATGGGCCGCGCCGGCTTCGACCTGTCCGACCGTGGCGTCGCCGGACGGCCGGCACCTGGCGCGCTCGACGTCTATGCCTGGACCGAGCGCGGCATCTACCGCGCCGGCGAAGATGTCCATGTCGCGGCTCTTGCCCGCGACAGTGCCGCCAAGGCGGTCGAGAACCTGCCGCTGACCTTCATCTTCTCGCGGCCCGACGGCGTCGAGGACCGCCGCATCGTCAGCGACGGCGCATCGGCCGGCGGTCACGCGGTCGACCTGCCGCTGGAACCCAACGCCATGCGCGGCACCTGGACGGTGGCGATCCATACCGATCCCAAGCAGGCGGCGGTCGCCAGCCAGATGTTCCTGGTCGAGGACTTCGTACCGGACCGCATCGAGTTCGACCTGTCCTCCGACAAGCAGGAGATCGCGCAGGGCGAGACCGCCAACATTACCGTCGACGGCCGCTTTCTCTACGGCGCGCCGGCCGCGGGCCTCGCGCTCGAAGGCGAATTGACGCTGTCGACCGCCCGCGACTGGGACCGCTTCAAAGGCTATTCCTTCGGTCTGGCCGACGAACAGTCGGCGGAACCGACGGTGACGCCCTTCACCGGCCTGCCGGTGGTCGGCGAGGACGGCAAGGCGACCTTCCCGGTCTCGGTCGATCAATTGCCATCCACCACCAAGCTGGTCGATGCAAAGGTCACTGTCAGGATGCGTGAAACCGGCGGCCGTGCCGTCGAGCGCTCGCTGAATATCGGCATCCGCCCGCAGGGCCACATGATCGGCATCCGCCCGGATTTCGACGACGACGAGGTGCCGCAAGACGGCACGGCCAAGTTCAGCCTGATCGCTGTCGACCCAGACGGCAAGCGTGAGGCGCTGAAGGGCGCGCAGTGGTCGCTGGTCAAGGTCGAGCGTAGCTACCAGTGGTACCGCTCGAGCAACTCCTGGAACTATGAGCCGGTCACCTTCACCAAGGCGGTGGCCAACGGCCAGGTCGACCTGAGCGCCGATGGCGAGGCGACGGTGTCGCTCCCGGTCGACTGGGGCCGCTACCGGCTCGAGATCGAGACAGCGGATCCGGAAGGCCCGGCCACCAGCTACGAGTTCGACGCCGGCTGGTATGTCAGTTCCACCACCACCGAAACGCCCGACGGCCTCGAGATCGCCCTCGACAAGGATACCTATGCGGCGGGTGAAGTGGCCAAGCTCAAAGTGTCGCCGCACTTTGCCGGCGAGCTGCTCGTCACCATCGGCGCCGACAAGCTCCTGAAGACCGTCACCGCCAGCGTGCCGGCCGGCGGCAGCACCGTCGACATCCCGGTCGGCGACGACTGGGGTGCCGGCGCCTACGTCACGGCAACGCTGTTCAGGCCGGGCGATGCGCAAGAGACACGTATGCCGGCGCGCGCCATCGGCGTCAAATGGCTGAAGCTCGATCCCGGCTCGCGGAAGCTTGCCGTCAGCTTGGCGCCGCCGGACAAGACCATGCCGCGCCAGCAGCTGTCGATCCCGGTCGCCGTAGCCGGCGTTCAGCCCGGCACCAACGCCTATGTCATGGTCGCGGCCGTCGACGTCGGCATCCTCAACCTGACCAACTACAAGGTGCCGGATCCGGAGAACTGGTTCTTCGGGCAGCGCATGCTCGGTCTCGAGGTTCGCGACATCTATGGCCGGCTGATCGACGGCTCGCTGGGCACAACCGGTAAGCTGCGCACCGGCGGCGACGGCGCCAACATGCAATCGCAAGGCAGTCCGCCGACCGAAAAGCTGGTCGCCTTCTTCTCCGGCCCGGTCCAGCTCGACTCCGACGGCAAGGCGCGGATCGACTTCGACATACCGCAGTTCAACGGCACCGTGCGCGTCATGGCCGTCGCCTGGACAAAGGAAGCAGTCGGCCATGCCCAGTCCGACGTCATCGTTCGCGATCCGGTGGTGATCACCGCCGGCCTGCCGCGATTCCTGGCGCCCGGCGATTCCGCCGTCATGCGGCTCGACGTCGCCGACACCGACGGCCCCGCTGGCGACTACAAGCTGACCATCGACACGACGGGCGACCTGTCTACCCGCAGTGCCGCCTTGCCTGAAAAGCTGACGCTGGCCAAAGGCAAGCGGCAGACGCTGACCGTGCCGTTGATTGCGCAGACCGCAGGCAACGCCTCGATCACCATCAAGCTTGCGCATGCCGACGGCACCGCCGTCGAGCAGACGCTCTATGTGCCGGTGCGCCCGGCGCAACTACCGGTGACCACCCGCATGGTCGTCGACCTCAAGGGCAATGGCGGCGCGCTGCGCGTCGACAAGGAACTGCTGGCGGCAAGCCTGCTCGATGGCGCTTCGGTCAGCGTCGGCGTTTCGCAGGCGGCTGCCTTCGATGTACCGTCGCTGCTGATGACGCTCGACCGCTATCCCTATGGTTGCGCCGAACAGACCACCAGCCGCGCCATGCCGCTTCTCTACGTCAACGAGATGGCTTCCGGCATCGGCATGGCCAGCGACCCCGATCTGCATGGCCGCGCCCAGGACGCTATCTACAAGGTGCTGAGCTATCAGGCCTCGGCCGGCAGCTTCGGCCTGTGGGGTCCGGGTTCCGGCGATCTGTGGCTCGACGCCTATGTCACCGATTTCCTCACCCGGGCGCGCGAGCAGAAGTACGACGTACCGGCCCTGGCGATGAACCAGGCGCTGAGCAATCTGCAGAACGCGATCGGCTACGATCAGGACGTCCAGGATCGCGGCAGCGAGATCGCCTATGCGCTCTATGTGCTTGCCCGCAACAAAAAGGCCTCGGTCGGCGATCTGCGTTATTATGCCGACACCCAGCTCGAAGCCTTTACCAGCCCGATGGCCGTCGCCCAATTGGCGGCGTCTCTCGCGCTCTACGGTGACACCCAGCGCTCGGAGGCAACCTTCCAGGCCGCGCTGCAACTGGCCAAGTCGACGCCCGAATATGACTATTACCGGTCCGACTATGGCTCGCCACTGCGCGACGGCGCGGCGATCCTGGCGCTTGCCGCGGAAAGCAAGCCGGTGCCGACCATCGTGCCGGCGCTGATCCAACTAGTGACCAGGGAACGCGCCGACGCCAGGTGGACCAGCACACAGGACGAGTCCTGGATGCTGCTGGCGGCCCGCGCGCTGAAGGCCGGCATGATTCGATCGCGCTGACCGTCAACGGCGCACCGCATGCCGGCGGCTATTCGGACCAGATCGCCGGTGGCGACCTGGCCGACAGTCCGCTGACCATCGTCAACACCGGCAGAAATCCGCTGCAGGCGGTCGTCACCACCGTGGCTTCGCCGATCCAGCCTCTGCCGGCCGGCGGCAACGGCTTTACCATCAGCCGTACCTACTACAAGCTAGACGGCACAGAGGCCAACGTGACGGAGGTCAAGCAGAACGAACGCTATGTCGTCGTGCTCAAGGTTTACGAGCAGAACACCTGGCCTTCGCGACTGCTGATCAGCGACCTGTTGCCGGCCGGCTTCGAGATCGACAATCCGGGCCTGGTCTCCAGCGCCCAATTGACGAACTTCTCCTGGCTGGCGCAGACCGATGCCGCCCATCTCGAATTCCGCGACGACCGTTTCGTCGCGGCGTTCAATCCCAACGACGGCGACGGCGACCGCAACATCACACTCGCCTACGTCGTGCGCGCGGTGACGCCGGGCACCTACGCCCACCCGGCGGCAACGATCGAGGACATGTACCGGCCGCAATATTCGGCCCGCACCGCCACCGGCATGATGGAGGTCAAGGCGCCGTAAGGCAAAAAATGGCGGATAGGAATATGGCGATGGCGCCTTCGCAAAGGATTTTGCCAATCTTCAGCGATGCAGAAAGGGAGCCGAGGTCGCGGCCGGCTCTCCCTTCTCCCCTTGTGGGAGAAGGTGGCCTCGCGAAGCGAGGTCGGATGAGGGGTGTTCCAGCTTGGCACCAATAGCGCTCTCGCCAGCACCCCTCAACCGTCTTGGCGCTGCGCGCCAATCCACCTTCTCCCACAAGGGGAGAAGGAAGAAGGGCAGCGCCGTGCTCTCCAGAAAATTCCTGCGCCGAGCGGCCATCACGGGCATTTCCTTGGCCGGTCTCGCTGCAATCACCGCCGCCGCCCTCTGGCAGCTCGACCGCGCATTTCCGCCGCCGCTGCCGGCTGCTTTGACGGTCTCGACCGAGGTGCAGGACCGAGACGGCCAGCTGCTGCGCGCCTTCGCTACGCCGGATGGCTACTGGCGGCTCGCTACCAGCCTGGACCAGGTCGACAAGCAGTTCGTCGACATGCTGGTCACCTATGAGGACAAGCGTTTCTGGGATCATCAAGGCGTCGACGTGCTGGCACTGGCGCGTGCCGCCGGCCAGTTCGCGACCAGCGGCCATATCGTGTCCGGTGGCTCGACGCTGCCGATGCAACTCGCCCGGTTGATCGAACCGCGCGACAGCCGCAGCCTCGGCTCGAAGATCAAGCAGATGCTGCGCGCCCTCCAGATCGAACGGCGGCTTTCCAAGCGCGAGATCCTCGAACGCTATCTGACGCTGGCGCCCTATGGCGGCAATCTCGAAGGTGTGCGCGCGGCTTCGCTTGCCTATTTCGGCAAGGAGCCGAAACGGCTGACGGTCTCGGAGGCGGCCCTGCTCGTCGCTTTGCCGCAATTGCCGGAAAAGCGGCGCCCTGACCGCAACCTCGACGTCGCCCATGCCGCCCGCGACCGCGTGCTGACCCGCATGGTCTCGGCGGGCCTGCTCGGCGAACGTGAGGCCGCGCGTGCCGCGCTCGACGATGTGTCGGGGCTCCGGCGGACCTTGCCGGCGCTCGCTGCCCATGCGGCCTATACGATGCTGTCCAAGGCCATTCCCGGCCAGAAGCTGCAACTGACGATCCGCAAGAGTGTCCAGGAAGGGCTGGAGCAGGTGGCCAAGGATGCGGCCGCCAGGCTCGGCCCTCGCCTCTCGGTGGCCATGGTACTGGCCGATGCCCGTACCGGCGATATTCTTGGTGAGGTCGGCTCTGCCGATTTCTTCGATGCCAGCCGTTCGGGCTGGATCGACATGACCAAGGTCGTTCGCTCGCCTGGCTCGACGCTGAAGCCGTTCATCTACGGCCTCGCCTTCGAACAGGGCCTGGTGGCGCAGGAGATGCTGATCGAGGACAGCCCAGCCGATTTCTCCGGGTATCGGCCGAAGAACTTCGACATGGGCTATCAGGGCGATGTCAGCATCAGGCAGGCGCTGCAATTGTCGCTCAACGTGCCGGCGATCCGCGTGCTCGACGCGGTCGGCCCGGCCCGGCTGATGGCACGCTTTCGCCAGGCCGATGTGACCCCTATCCTGCCCGTCAACGAAGCGCCCGGCCTGGCGATCGGCCTCGGCGGCGTCGGGGTGACCCTGCGCGACCTGGTCCAACTCTATGCCGGCCTTGCCAATGGCGGCAAGGCACACACGCTGCATGACGGCACCGAGCCGGCGAATGCCGAACGCTCGACCACCACCATCCTCGACGGGCAGGCGACCTGGCAGATCACCGACATCCTGTCAGGCGTCAAGCCTCCCCAGGGTGCCGCCCAACGCGGCATCGCCTACAAGACCGGCACCTCCTACGGCTATCGCGACGCCTGGTCGGTCGGCTTCGACGGCCGCTACGTGCTCGGCGTCTGGGTCGGCCGCCCCGACGCCGGCGCTGTGCCCGGCCTGTCCGGCTATGTCTCGGCTGCGCCCATCCTGTTCGAAGGTTTTGTCCGTTCCAGCCTGGCCGCCGTACCGCTGCCGAGCCAGCCGTCCGGCGTCCGGCGTCCGAAGCGCGAGGAGCTGCCGGTGACGCTGACGCGCTTCGGCGCCGGCGCCGATGGGCTGGTACAGGCGATGCCGACCGAACCTGCGCCAACCATCATCTTTCCGCCCGACGGCGCTCGCGTCGATCTCGGCACTTCCTCGGCCGACCCCTCGCCGCTGGTGCTCAAGCTGCAAGGCGGCCGCGCACCATTCCGCTGGCTGGCCAACGGCAAGCCGCTGGTCGGCATCGACCGGCGGCGCACCGCGACCTGGCAGCCGGACGGCGCCGGCTATTCGACCCTAACCGTGATCGACGCGGCGGGACGCGCGGCCAGTGTGAAGGTTTTCGTCGAGTGAAAGTTTCCCTTGAATAATTTCCGGCAGGTGATTCAGGGGATTGTGTTTTACGTCTTGCTTTCGGCCGCCGGTACTTTCTCGGCGTCTGCTGACGCGCTGCCCGCCAGCTTTGTTCGGCTAGCCGACATCGATCCCAATATCCGGCAGGATATCCGCTATGCCGGCCTCGAAAATTTCCTGCATCGCAAGGTAAGCGGCTACGATGCGCCGGTATGCGTCCTCACCAGGCAAGCGGCGCAAGCGCTTTCGGCAGTGCAGAAAGCGATTGCCGCCGAAGGGCTGACGCTGGTCGTGTTCGACTGCTATCGCCCTGCGCGGGCTGTCTCCGACATGGGTGACTGGACAAAAACGAGTGGACCACCGGACCCGCAGTGGTACCCAAAGGTCAAGCGCAAGGATCTCATCGCCAAGGGCTATATCGGCGAACTGTCCACCCATTCGCGCGGATCGACGGTCGATGTCGCGATCGCGCGAGCCGACCGCAAGAGCGCTCCGAAACCGTCCTGCGGCGCGACCGATGCCGACACGCTCGATTTCGGCACGGGTTTCGACTGTTTCGATCCAGCGAGCGAAACGGCTCACCGATCCATAGCCAGTGAAGCGGCGGCTAACCGCAAAAGACTTGTCGAGGCGATGCGTGCCGGCGGCTTCAAGAATTACGCCCGCGAATGGTGGCACTTCACGCTGGAGAACGAGCCGTTTCCAAAAGAGCGCTTCAACTTTCCCGTTACCGCCGAATAGCCGGCCGAAACCTTCGGGCGCGACGCAGCCATTGCCGAAAAGCTAGCCGTCTCTAGATAATCGCGTCGGGAGCGCGATCATGGTCCATGCGGGGAAAATAGTTTCTCGCATCGCCGAAACTAGGCGAAAAATTGCTTCAATAGGCCAAAAAAGGCAACATTGAATGCATCTAAATTCTATCAATTCGGTAGATTGGCGCGAGTTCAACGGAGGCGGAAATGACCAAACCTCATTTCAGGAAACTGCTCGGCGCACTGGTCGCCACGTCTGTCCAGTTCGGCACGCTCGGTTTCGCGTTTGCCGACACCACCATTCTCAACGTGTCCTATGATCCGACGCGTGAGCTCTACAAACAATTCGACGAGGCCTTCACCGCCCACTGGAAGGCCGAGACAGGCGAGACGGTCACCGTCCAGCAGTCGCATGGCGGGTCGGGCGCGCAGGCTCGCGCCGTGATCGACGGCCTCGACGCCGACGTGGTGACGCTGGCGCTCGAAGGCGATATCAACGCCATTGTCTCGAAAGCGAAGAGGATCAATCCCGACTGGCGGACGAAATTCGAAAACAATTCGGCGCCCTACACCTCGACCATCATCTTTCTCGTCCGCAAGGGAAACCCCAAGGGCATCCATGACTGGGGCGATCTGGTCAAGGACGACGTCCAGGTGATCACGCCGAATCCCAAGACCTCCGGTGGTGCGCGCTGGAACTATCTCGCCGCCTGGGCCTATGCCAGCGCCAAGGATGGCGGCGACGAGGCCAAGACCAAGGAATTCGTCGGCAATCTCTATGCGCATGTCCCGGTTCTCGACACCGGTGCGCGCGGCGCAACCGTGACCTTCGCGCAAAAAGGGCTGGGCGACGTGCTGCTCGCCTGGGAAAACGAGGCCTATCTGGCGCTCGACGAGTTCGGCGCCGACAATTTCGATATCGTCTACCCGCCGACCTCGATCCTGGCCGAGCCGCCGGTCGCCGTGGTCGACGCTAATGTCGACGCCAAAGGCACGCGGAAAGTTGCCGAAGCTTATCTGAGCTATCTCTATTCCAAGGAAGGCCAGACGCTCATCGCCAAAAACCATTATCGCCCTTCGAAGCCCGAGTTGGTGCCGGCGGAGGACTTGGCCAAGCTGCCTGAGATCAAGCTGATCACCATCGACGACCCGCTTTTTGGCGGCTGGAAGAAGGCACAGCCTTATCATTTCGGCGATGGTGGTATATTCGACCAGATCTACAAACCGGCCCAGTAGCATTTAGATCAGGACGACATGACCACAGCACCCGCCAAGGCGGGGTGGCGATTCAGGCAGCCGAGCGTCATTCCGGGTTTCGGATTGACGCTCGGCTTCTCGCTTGCCTACCTCACCCTCATCATCCTCATTCCCCTGTCCGGGCTGATCTGGCGCTCGGCGGCGCTCGGCTGGACCGACTTCTGGGCGATCGTCACCGACCGCCGCACCATCAACGCGCTTGAAATCAGCTTCGGCACCGCCTTCATTGCCGCCGCCGTCAACGTCGTCTTCGGCACGATCGTCGCGTGGGTGCTGGTGCGCTACAGCTTTCCAGGCCGCCGCATCGCCGATGCCATGGTCGACCTGCCCTTCGCGCTGCCGACGGCGGTTGCCGGCATCGCGCTGACCACGCTTTACGCACCGAATGGCTGGATCGGAAGCCTGCTGACGCCGCTCGGCATTAAGGTCGCGTATACGCCGCTCGGCATCGTCATCGCGCTGGTCTTCATCGGTCTGCCCTTCGTCGTGCGCACCGTGCAGCCGATCATGGAGGAGATCGACAAGGAGGTCGAAGAAGTGGCCGCCACGCTCGGCGCCAATCGCTTCCAGATCATCAGCCGCGTTCTACTACCCGGACTGGCGCCTGCCATCGTCACCGGTTTCGCGCTGGCCTTCGCGCGCGGCGTCGGCGAGTACGGTTCCGTCATCTTTATCGCCGGCAACCTGCCGTTCAAATCCGAGATCGCGCCGCTTCTGATCGTCATCCGGCTGGAGGAATATAATTACGCCGCGGCGACCGCGATAGCGGCGATCA